>JAISSE010000220.1 GCA_031273285.1 Prevotellaceae bacterium | reverse complement strand
TGGAAACACGTTCGCCTTTCCATGCGTAGAGTTTATGCGTTTTTGCAATACTAATCTCAGGCTCTTTATATTTGGGATAACGTATGTCGGTGGAACCGAAGGAAACCTGCAATCCCTTTGATTTCCATACTGTCGTATCGGCATTCGGGTCGGGATTTTCGGTAAAAGTGCTACAGTTTTTTTCTGCTCTTTTCGGTGTGCATCCGCATAAAAATACGGATAAACAGATGATTATTATTCTTTTCATTGAATCATAATTCTTTTTGCTACGTGGTACCACCAGGAATCGAACCGGGGACACAAGGATTTTCAGTCCTTTGCTCTACCAACTGAGCTATGGTACCTCAGAAATCGGGCGCAAAGGTAAATAAAATTTTATCTCCGTGCAAATCCCGAATCAAAATAATTGCACGCCGGATTCTGCCCGAAACTCCAATTCGCTGAATATTAGCGGGAACATTATATGAGGATTCCGGCGGATTCATTTGCGCTGCTTCATGTAATTCGCCGACATTTTTCCTCCCGCATACTGTCCCAAAACGGCAAACAGGATGAATACGGGGATAAAGAGGCTGTTTATACCGGACAGGACACGTATCGTAATCACCAGGGGTATGGACGCATGAACAATAAGAATCCACGGAAGGGAGAATTTTTTATGTCTCCTTCGCCATATCCCCAGCGGAATGTTGACAAGCGCACAAAACAATGTAAACAGCACTGTTTCCATTTATTCCACCGTTCGTTTCTGGGAATTGATTTTTACCCGAAGTGGATTGGCGCTGATTTCGTCCTGCATTTTTCTGTTTTTATATATCTCTGTGGCAAGGAACAAAGCGTCGCGCAACGATTTCGGCGCAGCAATTCCCTTTCCGGCAATCTCATAGCCTGTGCCGTGTGCGGGGGCAGTCCTGACTATCGGCAGTCCGGCGGTATAATCGATTCCTCCCGGTAAACCGATGGATTTGAACGGAATCATTCCCTGATCGTGATACATCGCAAGCACGGCGTCGAAATCGCTGAACGCGCCGGAAGCAAAAAATTCGTCGGACGGATATGCGCCGAATGCAAGTATGCCGCTCTTTTTGGCTTCTTCGACTGCCGGACAGATGATTTCCGTTTCTTCCCTGCCGAACAGACCGTTGTCCCCGCTGTGAGGATTCAGCGACAATACGGCTATCCGGGGCGCACGAATCAGAAAATCGTTTTTAAGCGAATCGTTAATAATCGAAAGTTTGCTGATTATTAAATCCTTGCTTATGGTTTTCGTAACTTCTCCGAAAGGAATATGACCGGTAACAAAGCCGATTCTCATCAATTCGTTAATCATAAGCAGCATATAATCTTTGACATTGAACTTGTTCGCGAAATATTCACTGTGCCCCGGAAAATCGGACGAATCGAAACGGGTAACCGACTTGTTTACGGGACATGTTACGATCACGTCTATCTTTCCGTTCTGCAAATCTTCAATCGCCGTATCCATGGCTTTAATAGCCGATATTCCTGCAAGTTGCGACGAAAATCCTATTTCGACCTTGACATTATCCGCTACATTCAGAATATTGGTTCTCTTGGTATTCGCCTCACTTGCATCGCCGATTATGTTAAAGCTAAGATTCTCCATATCCAGAGCTTTCCTGTAATAGGCTACGGCTTTCGACGAACCGTAAATAACAGGTACGAAAAATTCGTTTATCGCCGTATCGACGAACGTTTTCATTATTATTTCGTAATTTGTTCCGTTAAAATCGCCATGCGTTATTCCTACACGTATTTTTTCTTTCATTTGTACATTTATTATGATAAAAATTTCTGCGAAAGATACGACTATTTTGCTTATTCGCACAATATTTTTACAACAATTTGGATTATACGGACATATAATGAGCACTCCGCCGGTTGCGCCGTATTGCGGCTATGCAAAAAACGGGTTTATCGCCGAAGAAATCGGAAAAATCGGATAAAAAGTATTATGGGGACTCCTAAAAACTGCTTTTTCGGTGTTCGGCAATCGCCGCTTTCATGCTGTTTGCCTTTATAAATATGTGCGGCAAACGAAAAAATGACTGGAAAAAGTTGGCGGTTAAATTCACTGTACAGTAATATTTTATGCTGGTCTGCGGGTTGAATTTTCATCTGTTTGAGCGTGATTCTCAAATTTTCGTGTAAATTTGCACCATGATTTTAAAAAATAACTCTGATATGCAAAGACAGAAACGAGCATTGGCAATTCACGATATTTCCTGCTTCGGCAGATGTTCCCTCACTGTGGCGTTGCCGATTATTTCGGCGGCAGGTATCGAGACAACCGTCATGCCTACTGCGGTATTATCAACTCATACGGGAGGTTTTACGGGATTTACATACCGAGACCTCACACAGGACATCCTGCCGATTGCGAATCACTGGCAGGAACTCGAACTCGAATTTGACGCAATTTATACGGGTTTTCTGGGGTCGTTCGAGCAGGTCGATATTGTTGCAAAGATTTTCGACATGCTGAAAAAGGAAAATGTGCTGATTGTCGTTGACCCCGTAATGGCGGATTACGGAAAGCTGTATTCGATTTTCCCGCCGAATTTTCCCGAAGGCATGCGCAAACTTTGCCAAAAAGCGGATGTGATTGTTCCGAATCTCACGGAAGCCGCGCTTTTGCTTGATGCGCCCTATCACGACGGACCGCATACTCCGAAAGAAATCGACGACATACTGCGTGCTCTTGCGTCGCTGGGTCCGAAACAGGTTGTGGTTACGGGAGTAAGTTATGACGGCATACATCTGGGTTCGGCAAGTTTCGATGTGAATACGGGCGAATTTTCGTATACGGGCGAAACACGTATCGAGCCTATGTATCACGGGACAGGCGATGTGTTTGCAAGCGCTTTGGTCGCCGCACTGCTTGGCGGTCGCACACTGGCGCAGGCAAATGAAATAGCCGTGCGTTTCACGGTTGCAAGCATCGCCCGCACCAAAGAATCCGGGACGGACAACCGTTTCGGCGTAAATTTCGAAGCGGGTCTGGCGGGTCTGAAAGATTTGATTGCTTCACTTTCGGCATGATATGATAAAGAAGTTCAAGGAATTGTCATTCAATATTAAACTGTTCATATTGCTTGCAGTTATTCTGATAACGGGCATCATACTGAGGTGGAATCACATAAGGCATGAGGTATCGCGAAGTTTCGATTTTTTCAGGCATGACAGTGATACCGTAAGTACAGGATGATATACAATTACGAATTAAAAATTACGAATTACGAAACGCAAGTTCTATGCAGTCAAAGATTAAAAATCTTTGTTCTGAACGTGTAAACGTTTTTTGTAATTTATATAAAAACAATAATAATGATGAAAACAGCGCTGATAACCGGAGCTACTTCGGGAATAGGCGAAGCTACAGCGTTCGCCTTTGCGGAAAAAGGATTCAGACTGATTCTGACGGGTCGCAGATCCGACAGATTGAACAATATCGCGGATTTGCTGAAAAGCAAACATGCCGCGAAAGTCTTTATCCTTGCATTTGACGTGCGAAACAGGCGGGAAACCGAAAACGCGGTCAATTCCATTCCCGAAGACTTCAAATCCATTGATGTTTTGGTGAATAATGCGGGACTGGCGGTCGGTTTGTCGCACATTCAGGACGGCGATGCGGATGACTGGGACAGGATGATAGACACGAATATCAAGGGATTGCTTTATGTAACGCGGGCTGTCGCTCCGCTGATGGCGGCAGGAGGCGGGGGACATATAGTGAATATCGGGTCGGTTGCGGGACGCGAAGTATATGAAAACGGAGGCGTGTACTGCGCTACAAAACATGCGGTCGATGCGCTGAGTAAAGCCATGCGCATCGACCTGCTGGAGTGCGGAATAAAGGTTACAAATGTCTGTCCGGGAGCTACGGAAACGGAATTTTCCACAGTCCGATTCAAGGGAGACGAAGAACGGGCAAAAAAAGTTTACGAAGGATACCGGTCGCTT
>JAISSE010000205.1 GCA_031273285.1 Prevotellaceae bacterium | reverse complement strand
TTGTTTTTCCGCTAATGTATAGTTTGTTTGTGAACAAATCAGTCGTAGAGAGTAGAGAATTGAGAATTGCGGGGCGGCGACAAAGACGGGGGTATTGTAAAGGCGCGCCGCGTCTCCGCGTGTTCCTGCCGCTGCAATGTCGCCGAGGAGACATGGCGCGCCACGTCTCTACATGTTGCGGCTTTGTCGCTGCCTCCAATCGTTGCGCGTCATTGGGAGTTATACATATTGAATACCTTCGGTCTTTTCCTGCTTCGCCGTGTGATTACATGGCGATTGCTATTGATAAACTGTTCACTGTTCGTTATTCACTATAAACTATTCACTAAAAAAACTCCGACCCGGAGAGTTGGGTACAGACCGAGTCGGAAACGCAACGAGTTCAATTGGATGCAGTATTGAAATCTACATCCGATGCGTTATATTAAATGTAGTATTATCATTTTTTCATCCGAGAATCTTATTCCACGAAACGTAAGTTCGACGTAGTCAATTAGTACGAATTTTAATCGAATCACACGAAACGTGGGTTCGACGTAGTCAATTAAAAAATCCTTCGGATTTTTTCCAATCTGCGCATGATTGAAATCCTGTAAATCCTTTAATCCCGGAAATCACGGTTCGGACATTTTCCGCGCTTCGCGCCCTTCATCCTTCATACATCATCCTTCATCCATCATATTATCGCTATAGCCCGCACGGGCGAGCCGTCGCGTCCCTGCAATTTCAGCGGCAGCGAATAAAATGTAAACACTTCATTATCCGGGAGCTGTTCCATGTTTGTCAGTCCTTCGACAATCAGGATACCTGCGCCCAGCATCTTTATATGGACATATTTCCAGTCGTCGCCGTTGGGTGTGGGCATGTCCATACCCACCAGACCGATTTTTTTCTCCACAAACCAGTTGGCAAGCGATTTTGAAACAAACGGGAATCCCGAAAAAAAGGACTGATCGGGGAAATGTTTGTCCCATCCCGTGTGCAGTAAAACGCTGCATCCCTGTTCGATGAATCGGCTGTATGGCAGCATGTCGGCAGGTTCGATCGCTTCATTCGGCTGCTTGCCGGTCAGGTCGATTTTGACGGCTTGCACCACACAGCGTTCCAGCGCTATTTCATCGACACATTCGCCCTTGTTGAAAAAATGGCGGGGCGCGTCGATATGCGTACCCTGATGCGTCGAAGTGGTGAGACGGGAAAGATTGTAGCCCAGAGTTTCCAGCGAACAGTGCCATGTAACCGAAAATTTCGGATCCATCGGCATGGTGGGAGCGCCGTTGAACATCGGTGCGGTTAAATCAATTATTTTACTCATAATTATCGTTTTTTTGGGAACTTCTAAAAACTGCTTTTTCCGCGTTCGACTTCAATTTTTAAATCCTCATTTACAACTGGTAAACTCCGGTCTAAAAATCTTGTCTGCCTTGAAAAATCAAGTTTTTAGAAGTCCCCTTTGAATATTTTTTACATACTGCCCGCGAAATTGGCGGTTTTGCCCAAACCTTCGGGACCCATAGCCAGATAGCCGGAATCGGCGTAAAGGTCGTGTCCGGTGATAACAGCCGCATCGTCACTGAGTAAAAAGGCAACTGTTGCAGCAATTTGAGACGGCTCCTGCAATTTCTGCAAAAGATGATATTCGTCCCAAGCCTGCGGCACGCTGTCCCGCGTTCCGTCGGGCGTAGCCTTTGCCACCTCGTCGGTCCAGACCCAGGCGGGGCTTACGCAATTGACGCGCACAGCGGGCGCCAGATCCATAGCGGCGCAACGGGTCAACTGTTTCACCGCACCCTTTGCGGCATTGTACGTCCAGCGCAATGGCTGGGCGATATGTCCCGATATGCTTGAAATGCAGACCACCGCGCCTTCCTTCCGCCGCCGCTGTTTCACAAATTCGGCTATCATGCGCGCATAAGCCGCAGGACCTGCCATAAATACGTGAACCCAGTCTTCATACGTCGCGTCAAGGGCTTTTGCGGTAAACGGAAATGCGTTATTGACAAGAAAGTCCAACTCGCCGAATATTTCTCTTGCTTTTGACACAAGCAGCGCCGGCGTTTCCCTGTCTCCCATATCGGCGGCGACAAAAAACACCTTGTCCCCGTACTTTTCCCTGAATCCGGCAAGTGTTGCCAGACCGGTCTGTTCATTGCGACCGCAGAACAACACGCTAACTCCTTCTTCGAGCAGACGTTCTGCAATTGCTTTTCCAATTCCTCTCGAACCGCCTGTAACAATCGCGGTTTTTCCCTGTAATCCTTTCATGTTTTTTAACTTTTTTAGCGATGAACCATAAACTATAAACTTTTAATGATGAACTTTTAACTTTGAAATCTCGTTCACAGTTCATAGTTTATCGTTCATAGTTCATAGTTCATCCTTCATTTCATCATTTGCGGATAAATAATTGAGAATATAAGTATCATCAGTCCGATAACGAGTACGGCAATGGTTTTTACACTGACGCCTTTCCATTCCTTCAGCAGAATACCCCAGACATTGCTGAACAGCACATTGAGCGACATCAGGATGCACCACGAGAACGCCAGAAGTACCGGAGAGGAGTGCAGAAAACTTTTTCCGACTTCCAGACCGAAAAACTGCGAATACCAGCATATTCCCGCCAAAGCGCAAAACAGGACATTATTTGTCAGATTCGCTTTGGAAGAGTAGTCTTTAAACGATTTGTTCCTGACATTCTGAAAAAGACAGTATCCGGCATTGATAACGAATCCGCCCAAAGTAACCAGAAATATGACGGGCAATCCGGCAAAAAGTTCATCCACCCCTTTGCTTGCGGTAAACATCTTTATTTCCTTACCGGCGTCCAGACCCAGAGCAAAACAGGCGCTCATAACCCCTGCCAGCAACGCCACCAGCAGACCCTTTGTGAGGGCAAAATCCTTAATGGCTGCTCTTTTCTCTTCTTCGCTCATGTTTTTCGACCGCAGACTTCCTGCGTAGCCGATGACCGAAATACCGGCAAGCGTGATACAAACGCCGGTCAAGAGTATCAGACCTTCGCCGTGAAACAGGTCGGTCTTTGAAAACAGGGCGGGCAGAAGCGTGCCGAAAGCGGCGCAGGTTCCCAGAGCAATGGATTGTCCGAGAGCTACTCCCAGATAACGCATGCTCAATCCGAAGGTCAAACCCCCGACGCCCCATAAAGCGCCGAAGATGATGGATTTGAAAGCTCCTCCCGAACTCCACACATCTATCAGACTGCTTCCTTCGGGTATAGCCAGCAGCGTCCCCAGAAAGGGGAACACCAGCCACGCAAAAATGCCCTGTATCAGCCAGAAACATTCCCACGACCAGTTTTTTACTTTTTTTATCGGCACATAGGAACTTGCCTGTCCGATGCTGCCGACAGCAATAATCAATAAACCTAAAAGTATTTCCATATCAGTATAATTTTATATTAATTTAACGTTAAAACAACAGGATTCAATATATTTCGCGGCGTTTTACCCGCCAGAACATCCGCCGCGTTTTGCACGGGGCGGGTTTTCAGTTCAAACAGCGATTCTTCGGAATAATATCCGGCATGAGGCGTAAGCACAACATTGTCCAGTGCGGTCAAGGGATGATCCTTCGGCAGGGGTTCGGTTTCAAAGACGTCAAGTCCCGCGCCTCTGACGGTCTTGTTTTTCAGCGCATCGACCAGGGCTTCCGTATCAACCACGCCTCCGCGCGCGGTATTTATCAAAATGGCTTCCGGCTTCATTTTCGACAGGGCGGCGGCGTTTATCAGATGCTTCGTTCCCGCCGTAAGCGGCACATGCAGCGAGACCACATCGCTCAGAGACAGAAGCTCCTCGAATGTAACCACCGGTATTCCGTCGTCGGTAGTTGTGCCGGGTTCAAAGGCGACGTCCGTTCCGATGACTTTGTATCCCAGTCCGCAGGCTTTGTGCGCGGCGGCGCGGGCAATACGTCCCAAGCCGACTACGCCGAATACTCTGCCGGCAATCCTGTGCAGCGGTTTCACCGCCGCAAGCCCGTAGTTGCCGCTGCGGATTTGTTTGTCCAGCGCCACAACACCTCTGTCCAGAGCCAGCGTGAGGGCAATTGCCTGATCGGAAACCTCCTGAAAGGAATAATCGGGAACGTTGCACACTGCGATACCCCGTTCGGTGCAAGCCGCAATGTCGATGCTGTCCACGCCCACTCCGTATTCGCTTACCGCTTTCAGATTGGGCGAAGCGTCCAAAACCCTTTTTGTAACAGGCGCATACTGAACAATAACGGCGTCCGCATCCTTGACAACCGAAATAACATCTTCTTCCGTTTTGCACTGCTTCGGCTTGTCAATCAGGAAACCGTACTGTTCGGCTACGTTGCGTTCAAGGTCGATTGCGCCCAAATTACTGTCGATGATTACTATTTTTTTCATGGTATTCATATTCTTTTTTATTCAAAATCTTTCATGAAATCCCGCAGTTCCCGCTTTTTCGCTTCGGGGAAAGGCAGATACGGGAATGTCATCAGGTCTTTGGCAAATATCCCCTTATCGACCAGAATGGCTTTTGTGGTAGACAGGAAAGGGGAGTAAATCCACAGTATATCCATCAGACGGTCAACCTTTTTCTGTATTTCGGCGAGTGTGTCGAAGTTCTTTTCGCGAGCGGCTTTCACCCAGTCGGAAAAAAGTTTCGGAGCGATGTTCGCAAGTATTGCCACACAGCCGTTACCTCCCGACAATATGTTGTATACGAAATTATTGTCATAGGCGCTGAATACGGCAAAATCGGGAAATTCGGGTTTCACCGTTTTGATAATATCGACGGTATGTCCCATGTCGGGGACGGTATCTTTTATTCCGATAATGTTTGCGTGTGCTCTTGCGAGTTCCAGAACGGTCTTTGGCTTAATGGAATAGCTTGTTCTGTCCGGAAAATTGTACAGATAGATATTCCCTTTTACTTCGTCCGCGACTTTCGAATAGTATTCGAAAATGCTGTCATCGGTCATACCGTAATAATACGGACTGACGATTATTACGGCATCCGCGCCGCTGTCGAACGCAAAACAGGAGAGTTCGATGGTTTCGTCGGCGTTCATCGTTCCGGTTCCGACAATATATTCCGCGCGGTTTTTGATTTGCGGGGCGGCGGCTTTAATCAGTTTTTTCTTTTCCGCCGTCGGGATATGCGGAAATTCTCCGGAAGTTCCAAAGACGGCAATACCGTCTATATTGTTGTTTATCAAATAGTCATATAACTTCAGACATGACTCTACATCAACTTCTTTGGCATTATGCAATGCCGTTAATACCGGGGCAACATACTTTATCATAAGTGCAACTTTAACTTTAATTTTAAATTATTAATCTTTTACCTTGTATCTCTATATGAACATGTTTTCACGTTTTACCGCGACAACAGCTGGTCTCAAATACGGTGCAAATATATGATTTTTTTAACAAACAACAGATTTTTTTTATTTATTGCTTATAATTCCGGCGTTTTTATCCGTTTTTGTATAGCGGATGAGAGCGAAAAACGGGAAATCGGGGGCTATCTTCAACCGAAATTATATTTGTTCGGACATCGTTCGGGATGCGAAAACCGCCTATCCGTTTCTGTCGGCATATTGAATTGAAGGATATGGCGTTAAACAGACACAGACATATTCCGGAACGTGTTTTTTTCCTCCTGTGGAGAGTGTTGAAAAACATTAAAAAAACAGAAATCATACTTAAATAACGTTAAATTATTCAGGATTAACAAATAATCAATTACCTTTGCGCGTGAAAAAGGTTCGATATTGATATATATGAATAGGTTTAACATTAGAATTATTTTTGTTTTCATTTTAGTATTTGTTTCCGTCGGGGAACTTGATTCGAGACCCGAAGGCGGGCACGCAAGGCATACAAAATATATAGCAACTCCGAAATCGCCCGAAGAGATGAAATGGGTTGATTCCGTCATGCTTACGCTTAGCGCCCGCGACCGGCTCGCTCAGCTTTTCATGATGCCGGCTTACTCCAATCTCGATGAAAAACACGAAAATTCCATCCGGAACGGGATTCGGGACTATCATATCGGAGGGCTGATTTTTTTTCAGGGCACTCCGGAAAAACAGGTGGAACTGACCAATTCGTATCAGTCCGTTTCGAAAATACCTTTAATTATAAGTATGGATGCGGAATGGGGTGTGGGAATGAGGCTCAGGGACGCCATCGCCTTTCCGCGACAGATGGCTTTGGGTTCGATCAGAGACAACAGCCTGATATACGAGCTTGGAGCGGAAATAGCGCGACAGTGCAAATTGCTGGGAGTGCATATCAATTTTGCTCCGGTGGTGGATATTAACAACAATCCCGACAATCCGGTCATCAACTACCGGTCGTTCGGCGAAAATCCCGCCGAAGTGTCTGCCAAGGGAATAGCGCTTCTGGATGGAATGCAGGATAACGGAGTGATTGCCTGTGCAAAGCATTTTCCGGGACATGGAGATACGGATACCGATTCGCACAAACTGCTGCCGGTACTTGACCATTCGAAAGAACGTCTGGATTCGATTGAGTTCAAACCGTTTCAGGCGCTGATCGAAAGAGGAATAGCAATGATTATGATAGGGCATCTGTATGCCAAATCGCTCGAAAATCCCAATACCGAAGTTCCCGCATCAATTTCGGAACGTGTAATACAGAAGGTATTGCGCGACGAAATGTCGTTTCAGGGTCTGGTCATAAGCGACGCGCTGAATATGAACGGGGTAAAAAACTATGCCGGCAACAAAAACATTGCGCTCGAAGCCTTGAAAGCCGGACACGACATACTTCTGATGCCCTCCGACATAGACAACAATATCCTTGCAATCGAAAAAGCAATAAAGGGAGGAGAAATTACGCAGGAAGTTATTGATGAAAAATGCAGAAAAGTCCTGACTGCCAAATATCGCATAGGATTGACGAAATTTACTCCGCTGAACACAAAAGGAATACGCGACAGTATAAATTCGCCCGAAGCGCAGGCTCTGAAAAACAAATTAGTGGAAAGCTCTGTCATTCTTGTGAAAAACAAAGACAATATCCTGCCCCTGATGGACATGGACAAGCACCGGTACGGGTATCTGGCTGTCGGAGGTTTTGAGCTGGGAAGCACTTTTCGCAACAGGCTTGCCATGTACTCGAACATTGCTGCCGAATGCGAAGTTTCCGCCATCCCTACGGCACAGGAAATCACCAATATCAAGAATAAACTCGGCGATTGCGACGTGATTGTCGCCGGATACCACGCGACAAGTACAAGCCCGAACAAACAGTACGGAGTGAGTAAACCGGTTTTCGATTTATTGAAAAACATACTGCCCGACAAGAAAATAATACTGACATATTTCGGCTCGCCATATTTTCTTTCGTACACGGAATCCCCCGATTCGTATCTCGCTTCCGTGATTGTGGCTCACGACAATTCCGATGAAGCACAGGACAGAACAGCGCAGATGATATTCGGAGGGATACCTTTTTCGGGGAAAATGCCGGTAACCGCCGGCGAATTTCACGAAAGCTACGGAATGGAAACATTCAATTCCACACGGTTGAAATATATCATACCCGAAGAAACAGGCATATCTCAAAAATCGCTGAAAAAAATCGATTCTCTGGTGGAGGCGGGAATCAAACAGAAAGCCTTTCCCGGCTGTCAGATAATCGCCGCGCACAGGGGCGAAGTGTTCTATTACAAGGCATTCGGAAATCACACATACGACAGGACTTCTCCGAAAGTTAAACTTTCGGATGTGTACGATGTGGCTTCGGTAACAAAAGTCGCCGCAACACTGCCTCTGGTGATGCGTATGGTGGACGAAAAAATGGTGGACATCAACAGTCCCCTGAAACAGTATATCGCCCTGCATCCGCACAGCAACAAGGGCGACCTGAAAATAAAGGACATACTCCTGCATCAGTCGGGACTGCCTTCGTGGGTGCCTTTTCATTACAAATATTTTGTTACGTCCGACGGCAAACCTGCGATATCGAACAAAAAAACGGCGGAGTTCAGCATTCCGATTCCGGGCACGGGCAGATACCTGAAAGCAGGCTACAAACTCGACCGGAATTTCTTTTCGACCGAAAAAACGGAAAAATTCAATTATCCCGTTGCGAACGGTCTGTACGGTTCGCGGGAATTGCGCGAGGACATATACGCCGCGATGGATACCTGCAATCTGATGAGCGCCACCTATCGCTACAGCGATTTGGGCTTTATCTACATGCAGCGTCTGATAGAATCGATGTACGATATGACCGAGGACAAACTGTCGCGGGTGCTGTTTTACGAGCCTATCGGAATGAATCGAACGGGATATCTCCCTCTGGAAAGGATTCCGGCAAGCGATATTCCTCCCACGGAAGACGATAAACTGTTCAGACATCAGCTGTTGAAAGGATATGTCCACGACCAGTCGGCTTCGCTGAGCGGCGGAGTTTCGGGACATGCGGGGCTGTTCAGCAATGCCAACGATTTGCTCAAGCTGTACCAGATGTATCTCAACGGAGGCATCTACGGCGGCACGCGCTATCTGACGGAGGCTACGATAGAGGAATTTACTTCATGCGTCAATTGCAAACAGAACAGGCGGGGACTCGGTTTCGACAAGCAGGAACCCGACAGCAGGAAAAAAAGCCCCATCTGCGAGGAAGCATCGCTGCAAAGTTACGGGCATACGGGATTTACGGGGACAATGGTCTGGACAGATCCCGAACGGGAACTTATATTCATATTTCTTTCAAACAGAATAAATCCGTCGGCGGAGAACAACAAACTGTCGCAACTCGGAACGAGAAGCGAAATTTTTGCAAGTCTGATACGGGCGATTGATGAAAAAAACCGGTATTTTGTTGATAACAAATTAGTAGATAATATAAAAAAATAAAATTATGAAAATTGTCAAATTGTTGCCGATAGTTTCCCTGTGCATGTTGCTGTGGGACTGTACAAACGACGAACCGATCGGCGTAGCCGACCCGCTTTACGAAAGCGTACCGAGCATAGCCAACTGCACGCCGGGGTCGCTGTCGGAAGCCGAAAAACTGAAAATATTGACTTATGTAAACAGCGTGCGGAGGCTGCATAATCTGCCTGACGTTGAATACGACAACCTCCGGGACAGGCTTGCGCAGGAAGCCGCCATGATCGGAGCGGCAAGTGCCGATATCTCCGCCGCCATAGTCGAATCGGATTTCTGCTATTTGGAGAACGCCGCGCTGGAATGCGGCAGAGGAAATCGCAGTCTGTGGGGAAGCGCAACCGCCAAATGGCCCGCGTCGGAAATACACGTAAACGACTGGATGACCGAGCTGAACAGCTCAAACATCAACGACCGCCGCCGAATACTCGACCCGTTTCTGAAAAATATTACTTTCGGACGAATTATCGGAACTCCCAAAAAGGGAGACTTCAAATATGTGTCTTCGGCAATGCTGCTGACAGGCGGAAATGCCGACCTCGGCGATGCCGAAATACCGTATGTCGCATATCCGCAGGGAACTTACGGCGCAAAACTCTTTGACCCCAATTCGATTTTGAGCTTCTCGGTACTTCACGACAAAGCCGTAAAATCGAACAACGGAGCATCGTCTGTCGATTTTTCCGAAGCGGCGGTTGAAGTCAGTGTGGGTTCGCAGCCGATGGATATCGTCGAAGGCAGTCTTGCCTGCGACTACAGCAACTGCGGACTGCCCAACAACCTGCAGTGGAAAGTTCAGGGACTGACAAAAAATGTTACGTACACCGTCAGGATTGTCGGCGTCAAAGTCGCAGGCGAAACCCGAAACTTCGAATATACTTTTAGCTTCAAATGATTTATTACAGTGAATAACGAACAGTGAACAGTGAATAATGAACAGTGAATAACGAATAGTGAACAGTGAATAATGAATGGTGAATAACGAATAGTGAACAGTGAATAACGAACAGTGAATAATGAATAATGTCCGAACCGTGATTAAATGATTATCAGGGTGCATTTCAAATTGTCGCATGTTTGGAGAATGTGCAAAAGTCCCGCAGGGACAACACTTTATTAACCGTAGGCTTCAGCCTGCGGATAGAACGGTACACCCCTATCCAAGTCCCGCAGGGTAGGTAGTGCAAAATTAACATTACTTTCAGTCTTATCCTGCCAGCCTGCGCCTTCGTTTAACCGCAAGATTTTCAGTCAGATTATTCTTGGACCAGTCTGTTAAATCCTTCATAAAAACCTTTTCCAGAGAAGCCTTGAAACTGATTTGAGAGGGTTTGTCCCCTGCTCCCATTTTGGTTGGCAGCGGTAAGATTAAAACACAGGATGTTACACCGTTCAGGGGATTTTTTGAGCGCCTTAATTTGTATTTGCCGAATGTGGACTCGATAATATCGCTTGAGGCATTCCGGCAGGTTTCGGTATCGGGCAGTTTGCAGAGTTCTTCGAGCGGATACTGACTTAAATTCGCTCCCGCCTGCCTGACCCGTTGATATTTCGAGTTCAGGCATTCGTTTATGTGCCGTATGTATATATCCATATGTGAGCAGCTTAAACCGTTGTTTTTTTATGTCTTTCAGCAGTGCGTTGACCGTTTTAAACACGCACCCCGTTTCTTCGATCAGCTGTCGACAGGTCAGGACAAACTTAAACGTTTTTTGTTCTTCTCCGTTCAGAGTCGGAAAGATTCGCAACATGTTTGTAGCCCGAACGATTATCGCCGACAGGTTCATGAAGCGGGCTACGGAACGCCGGCGCGGCGGCAAAAGACAGCCCGTTTTACGCATTGCGTCACTTACTTTGACGGCGGACAGTTTTTTGGAGAATTTTTTGAAATCCTCCTCCTCTTTATAAACATGTTCCAACTGCAGTGCCGCCGTATGACCGGCATCGCGAATATGTACATATCCCTGATTCCGAATGGCTTTGGACAGTTTGACGTCGTTGTCGCCGATGGCATACGGGGGGCGTGTCCGACTTTTTCCTCCGTTTCTTTCAACTCATCTTTTATACCCGCACTGTTCCATGAGGAGGCTGCGGCAATGTTCAATACGCTGATATCATCCCGTGTCAATGCGGTTTCATTAACTTTGTCCGCATCCACGCCCGGTATCATCATTATTTTTCACTGCCCGGCATCATGCTTTCATCGGCTATGACGGCATACTCTTTTTCGGGTGCAGGCACAGAGGAGTTATGATAAACATCGTACCCGCTTTTCTTAACCCAATTCTCAACAGTGCTGGCGCGGGGGATACGTTTCAAATTCCAGTGCAGCAGGCTGTTCAACAAAGATATAATTGCCACGACCGAGTCAAAACTGATATGGGTTTTCATATACATTTCCACACACAGCCGGACGACTGAATCTGTAAATTGATGCCTTTCAATACGTTCCCGAGGAATGATTCCTGCGGGCTGTTTTTTTTAATTCCTCATCCGGACTTTGCTTTAAACGCACATTGCGGGCTTTGCCGCGGGATATTTTTTCCTCC
>JAISSE010000194.1 GCA_031273285.1 Prevotellaceae bacterium | reverse complement strand
TGGTAAATCGCATAAAATACTTTAACGGGAAATATTATGTTTACAATATTGTAGCCATGACCATATACATATTCGACGAAAGAGGCAAATATCTCGGAAAATTCAATAAACGCGGTCAGGGTCCGGGAGAATATACATATGTGGAGAGTTATACCGTAGACAGTAACGGCGGATTGCATATTCTGGATTTGGCGTTGAAAAGAATACTGGTTTATGATTCCGCGCATAAATTCGTCAAAAAAGTAGACATTGAAGATTTGGTCAAGGATTTTATCTGTTTCGGCGACAAATATGTCCTTTCCATGCCGGATAAAAATATCGCATCCTTCGGGGCGCTCCGCCAGGGTCTGTTCATATTTGATCCGGAAAACAATACCTATACGGAAATAACGCATCCCGACGAATATGCCGGATATGACCATAATGCGGTTTTGTCTTTGCCAAGGTATCTCGCTGAAGGCAAAAACGGATTTTATACTGCAATAAACGAATATTCCAACATAATCTATAAAATGCAGTTCGATAAAGTCGCAGCCAAATTCCGGTTCGGAATAGACCCTCCATATAATCCCCACACAGAGAAGGGATATCGATTTGTAACATGGGCGGAATCCGATAATATGTTTCTGATATATTGGTCATATACAACGAGAGCCGATCGTGTGGATTATGACAGAATTGTACTGTTCAATCAGGATACGCGGGCAATGAAAGTATTCGACAGGATACAAAATGATATTGACGGCAGAGAATTATGGCAGGAAATGTGGACTTTAAACGGTAAAATTGTTTTCGTTCTTCCGGGAGATCCCGATGAGACGTACGGTGAAAAGAACGCCATGTTAATGATTTGGCATTTAATAAAATGAAAAAGATCTGTTTTTTGACGGTTATCTGTTTGTTCGCGTCATGCGGTGCAAAACAAAAGACAAAACCGGCGGATGCAATTTGTGAAACGATTCGGTGCATGAATTGCGAAGAAAACCCGATTGATGATTATCCGGAGTACAGTCGTGAAACCTTTCGAGTTTGATTTTGCTCCCGATTATCGGGAAGGACAGGAATTTCAAAAAATGCTGTCCGAAATAAAAGGGGGATGATAATCCCGTACTGTTTTTTTACGAACTGTAAGTGCTACCCTGCATTCTTCGGCTTCGCTTACATTTGCCGCAGCATGTAGAGACGGGGCATGACCAATGTCGTCAGGGACGGAATATGTTTGTTTTTCCGCTAATGTATCGTTTGTTTGCGGACAAATCCCAAGTGGATTTTCAGATGCTTTACAGAGTAATATGACATTATTTTTGAATTGCGAATTTTATCCGCGCATTTCAGTGATTTTTTTGAAAAAGAGTGGTTTAGACGGTTTCGGCTTTGGGGACGGTGTTTTTCTCTGTTTTGAGATATTCGAACAGATAGTAAAACATCGCTTTGTTTGATTTCGTTAAACTGCGACCTGATAAAATCTGACTTATCGTCGATTTGTCGAGGTTCAGTAGCTTGACGAGGTCTTTCGGTTGCAAACCGAACTCGGACATTCCGCGTTCGATGTCCGCGAGGGTAAAGTTTTCCAATTTCATTTTTTTGAAGGAAATCGGGCGAACGTGTATGGCGGTTTCGGGTGGAACTGCGACGGCGAAGACTTCGCGCGTCCGTGCGATGAGTTCCTGCGATGTGAGATATTTCCCTATGGGATTCTCCAATTGCCAGACTTTTACGGTGAGTTTGGCCGGTTCGCAGGATAATACCTGAAAGTAGATTCTTGCGAATCTCCTGTAATTCTGTTCCGAGACTTGTAACAGTTTTTTTGTCTCTGTTGTCAATTCTAATTTTTCCAAACCTTTCATATCTACACAATTTTAAACTATACAGTTCTTAATTACGGCACAAAGGTAATGGAAAAGTTTGTAATATGCTGACTTTTTTATGCTGAATTATGTCAAATCTTTTAATCGGCTCGCTTATCGTATTGAATTACAGCGTCGAAGTATAAACACATAAGTCTGTAAGAGTTGCCCTTTCGAAGACCCCGTACAGGCGAGTCGCAGGCGAAACACAGTGCGCGGACAGTCCGCGGCAAAGCGGAAAATTATTTTCCAGTCTCCCTGAGGTTCGTGGCAGGGTAGAAAATTATTTTCCGGTCTCCCTGAGGTTCGCGGCAGGGCAGAAAATTATTTTCCGGTCTCCCTGAGGTTCGCGGCAGGGCAGAAAATTATTTTCCAGTCTCCCTGAGGTTCGTGGCAAAGCGGAAATTTATTTTCCGGTCTCCCTGAGGTTCGCGGCAGGGTAGAAAATTATTTTCCAGTCTCCCTGAGGTTCGCGGCAGGGCAGAAAATTATTTTCCGGTCTCCCGGAGGTTCGCGGCAGGGCGGAAAATTATTTTCCGGTCAATTCATGTACGGGTCGGCTTTTTTGCAAATAAAAAAGGGGTTCAGTAACGATTCCTTGTTATACGTCAGCGGTTCGTTGGTATCCAGGGCATTGATACTCCATCCCACACCTTCGAGTATTGTTTGCGCCGCTGCCGTATCCCATTCGTAGGTGTCGGTATATCGGACATACACATCGCCTATTCCGTCAGCCAGCATACACATTTTCAGAGAGCTGCCGACCTTTTTTACCTCCACCTCGCGATATGTCTGTCGCATTGTATCGATATACTCCAGCGTTTCCTTGTTTACATGGTGATAACTTGCAAGGATTGTATATTTGCCGTCTGTTTTTGAGGGCGGGTCAAGTTTTTTTGCTTCCGTCATGATTTGTTGAAACGAATGGGACAGGAAGTCCCTGTCGCCGATAACAATTTTAAACGATCCCGTATCCTTTATTCCGAAATACATATCCCCTATTGCCGGAGCGTAAACCACTCCGAATAAGGGATTTCCTTCCACGACCAAGGCAATGTTCACGGTAAATTCCTCTCTTTTCTGTATAAACTGCCGCGTTCCGTCCAGCGGGTCGACAATCCATAAAATGTCCCACGATTTTCTTTCTTCGAACTGCATGTCTCTTCCCTCCTCGCTCAAAATCGGTATTCGCGAGTTGAGCAGCAGCCGTTTGATTATTTCGTGCGCTTCTTTGTCCGCCGAAGAAAGCGGGGAGTTGTCCGATTTCATGGACACTTGAAAATCTTCGGTTCTGTAAATTTCCAAAATTCTTCTGCCGGCAATTATCGCCGCTCTGAAAGCTGACTGGAACAGCTCGATGAATGTTTCGTTATCAGGTGTGTACATAATATTTTTTAATTAAAAGTTATATGAAAATCCCATTCCGAGTACCTGCTTGAACTGCAGGGACGGTCCTTTTTCGGGGTCAATATTTTTCGTGTCGTCATCATATTTTAACAGCAGGTTTAAGTTTGAAGAAATATATTTCATCACTTTAAAGTTAATGTTTATTTCCCAGTTTATATCGGCATTTTCGGGGTTTCGGAGCAGGTTGGAGAATATGTCCATCACCGAGCTCAGCGTAATATTCGACGACAGGTTCCGGCTAAAGGTCGCTCTTACGGATGTTCCCAGCTCGTAATATGCGTGCCTGTCGGGTTTTACTCCGTAAACGCCTACTTTCGACAGGGAATCGTCGTGTACAATGGTATATTTTCCCGAAATAGGCGACAGCACCAGCGAAAAAACATCTGACGGCTTATAGTCGAATCCCAGCGACAGGACGCCCGAAGCCGGCGACAGAAATTCGGAATTGTATCGCGATTCGGGAGTTATCGGATATTTGGGGTACCCCTTGTCGAACTGTGTCTTGAACGTAATCTGGGTGGCATAATTGAATTTGCCGAACGCCTTGTATCCAAGTTTCGAATAGAAGTCAATCACGTCGTTGGTTTTGCTGCGTTTGCTTCCCTGATATTGCAGACCGTATCCCAGTGTCAGACCGTTTTCCCATGAAACTTTGTTTTTGTTGTAAATCAGTCTTATATTGTTGATTCCCACGCCTACGGCTATGGAATTTTCACCTCCCGCCGACCAGTTGCTGAACGAGGATTGCGTGAGATTGAGATACGACGAACCGGAATGTTTCCAATACTGCGGCTTCTTAGTCTCCTGTGCTACAAGAATATTTGCGAAAAATATTGCCGAAAATACAAGTATTTTGTTCATGATACTAATTACAATTAATTGCTGATTTTGTTCATACAATAAATATGCCATTTTATTCTCTTTTCCGAAATTTCAGCATCATTCGCGAAAATTCCCTGTTGTCGGGATGCCTTGCAACGCTGCACAAATACTCGTCGGGCAAAATTTCCTCGACAATCACATAATATTGCTGGTTTGCCGTCGCTTCCTGCAAAAAGTTAATCTCAATATCGTATACGTCGTGGGTCATGATGTAGTCAAACGGAAAACTGTCCGTAATCCACTGTATGTATGAGGTATTGTTTACATGACCGTTGATGTCGATTGCGCTGTACGGTACCGTATTCGGGACATAATCGCCTGCCCGGACTTTGTGCTGGGGAAGTTTCTCCGGACGGGTGTCGATTGCCGTCCTGCCGCATGATTCGGGGAACAGATGCTTCATCGGCGAAATTCGACGGGGCTTTCTGCTCTCCATGTCAAGAATCAGCCACGAGGACGTTGCGGACATCAGTTTCCTGCTGTCGTGCGAAAAGACTTCAAAATCGCGATATGCCATAATCGCATCGGGTTCTTTGCTCCATGTTTCCACCGCGACGGAATCTTTCCAGCGGGGATAGCCGTCGATGCAAACCTTTATCCGGGCGAGTACCCAGAAAGAATTTTCGGCTGACAGGGCTTCCCATCCGAAATTATGGCTTTCGGCGTGTTTCCATGCGCTTTCCTGCAACAGGCAGAACAGCGCCGGAAGGCTTAACTGCCTTTTCAAATCGGTAAAATACGAGTTTACCTGATATTCGTATCTGCCGCAAAGAGACTGTTCTTCCATATTCGACATATGGCGTTTTAATTAATTACTTCTGAAACATCTGACCCAGTCGACATACATTGCCGTCTGTTCCGCCTTTTTGTCATATACTCCCGACGAAAAGGATATGTACATCGGTTCGTTTATGATATTCGACGATTCGAACACTTTTTTACCGTTAATGAGCCAGACAAGCTTGTTATTGCTCCACAACAGGCTGTAAATATAAAAATCGTCCTTCAGTTTGTACTTCAGTTTCCGTTCGATTGTTGCATCTTTGGTATAAGCCGAAACGGCAAGATTGCGGTTTTCGAACTTGAAAACGTTTAAATGAGGCTTTTGAGTATCGGTTCCCATCCAAAAGGCATGATAAGTTCCGGGGACATATTTTACCCGCACTTTTGCTTCGAATTTGCCGTACATCTGTTTGAACGAATGGGACGAGGTCAGCATTCCGGATGTATAGGAAAATGTTTTGGGGACGAATCCGTAGGTTTTGTCCCAGGCAAGACCCTGTTTTTTTTCCTCTTTGGTCTTGATTTTCAGGATTCCGCCGGTTTGCCGAACATTGTCGGGCGAAAAAATGTGCAGGTCTTCGATCGGAGAATACGGCGCCCCGTTAATAAACAGTTCGCTGACAATCTGCCTGTTCGACCATCGCGGGTCAAGCTCGTTTTTGGAAAAATCGTCGTAGAATTTCGATACCCAGCGCTCCTGTTCCGCTATCAGTCCGGCATATTTTTTCCTGAAACCGAACACGTTTTTGATTCTTTTGGAATTTTTCAGCCTCCGAAATTCATGCTGCAACTGCAACAGTTCGTCTTTTTGCTGTTGAATGCCGTCCTTCAACTGCTTCTTTGCCAGACGCAATTCTTCTTCCAGTTTCCGCCGTTCCGTTTCCAGCTCACGCTTCAAATGCGCCCCTTCTTCCTTCAGACGGTGGCGTTCCATAGCGATTTGCTTGTTCAGTCGAAGCTCGTCGCTTTTCAGCAGCCGACGCTCTTCTTTCGATTTTGTCGCCCGCTTTTTCAGCTTCAGTTCGTTCTTTAACTGGCGTTCTTTTTTGGGTTGCGACAGCATTTTCGACTGAAACTCCCCGTCCAGCCTTAACCCTTTTTGTTTCAGGGCTTCCTTTTTCGTCAGATATTCTTTTTTTATCCGACGTTCTTCCTGAGGTCGGTCGTTTCCGACTTTCAGATTTTCCGGATTCGACAAATATTCCTTCAGTTCGCTGTACCTTCTAAAATCATCGGATTCAACGGTCTCAACGTATACGGTGTACTTCGTTTCTTCATCCTGCAACTTAGCCTCGTAGGATTTTGTGGACGGAATACCGGAAAACACACTTCGTAAAAATTTGAACATAATCAAGATATTTTAAATATTTTCGGGCGCAAAGTTATGAATTAAACTTCAAAAAATATATTAAAAAATCTTAAATTAATCAATTAACTTGAAACCCTTCCCTCTGATATTGAGTATCTGCACCGAAGGATCGTCTTTCAAAAACTTGCGCAATTTCGTGATATACACGTCCATACTTCTTGCGTTGAAATAGCTGTCGTCGTTCCAGATTGTCCTCAAAGCGAAATTTCTGTCGAGAACATTATTTCTGTTTACACACAAATAGCGCAGCAATTCCGCTTCCTTAGAGGTCAATTTTTGCTCCGAACCGTCCACAGAATACACTAAAGTCTGCTTTGTCGGGTTAAAAACATAATCGCCTATTTCGTACATTGCCTGGGTTTGTTCCGACGAAGACGTCCGTCTAAGAATTGCTTCGATTCTCAATATCAATTCTTCGATATTGAAGGGTTTGGTAATGTAATCATCACCTCCCGAAGAAAATCCCTTGACGATGTCTTCTTTCATCGACTTTGCCGTCAGGAATATTATAGGTATGTCCGGAGACATTTGCCTTATTTCCTGAGCCAGGGTAAAACCGTCTTTTACAGGCATCATGACATCCAGGATACAGATGTCGTATGTGCCTCCCGAATCTCGAAAGCCCTTGAATGCCGCATCGCCGTCGGAATACAAATCGGTGTTGTACTCTTTGACTTTGAGATATTCTTTCAGCAATATCCCAAGATTTTCGTCGTCCTCTGCGAGGAGTACTTTTGCTTTTTCGTCCATAATATTGAATTTAAGAATTATTAACTAAAGGTAACCATATATAAAATGTTGTACCTACATTTGTTTCACTTTCAACCGATACCGTTCCGCCGCTCAAATCCACGATTTTCTTCACATAGCTCAATCCCAGCCCGAAACCTTTGACGTCGTGAACATCGCCCGTATCAACACGGAAAAACTGGTCAAAAATCCTGTCCTTGTCTCCGGGACTAATCCCTATGCCGTTATCCGAAATGTAACACAGCACTTTGCCGTATTCGTTCCGTGTTCCGATAACTATTTTGGGGGCATCTTTCGAATATTTCAGCGCATTGTCCAGCAAATTTGTTATTACATTCACAAAATAAGCCTTGTCGGTCGATATTATATCGTCCTGCGCCCTTAGTTCGGAAATGAGAGTCGCTTTCCTGTTGCGCAACTGCAGGATCATCAAATCGTCGGCTTCCTTGATGATGGCATGCAGACTGACATTCACCTTTTTCAATACGATTGACTGCCGCTCGAATACAGACGTTTGCAGAACTTTTTCGACCAGATAACTCAGCTGCCTGCTCTGTTCCTTTATCATGCTCGACAATCTCGGAATGTTTTTGGCTGCCTGCGGAATGTTTTCATCGCCAAGCATCTGTGCGGCAAGCGATATGGTGGATATCGGGGTCTTGAGTTCGTGCGTTATGTTGCTGATGAAATCGCCCTTGATTTCCGACATTCTCTTCTGCCGCGAAATAATGTACATGGTGTACATGAAGATGGTGAGAATCACCACTATCAAGGCACATGCGGACAATATCATGGGCCAGATACGCATCATTATTATCAGCGTTTCTTCGGGGAAATAGAAGCTCATGTAATATATTTCGGAAAAGCCTTCGGGATCGTTCGGAAACAGCCGTTTTCGGAATATCTTTGCCTTTATTGCAGTATCATATTTGCCCGAAGTCATTATGATTTTGTTGGATTTGTCGGTTATCGCCACATGGAATTTATAGGCGGGATTAAGATTTACCGTGCGTAACTCGCGCACAATCAAAGTATCCAGCTGTTCCATCGTAACACGCTGTTCGACGGGAATCTCTGCCGTCAACAGTCTGATATATGACTCCATGAAGTACCGACTCAGCCTTTCGCCTGTTATATTCTCAAAATCAGACGCATTTGCCATGGAATCCACAACATCCTGCGGCATGTCCATCTTTGTCTTCTGCAAATCGATGCCGTTGGATATCTGGGTAAAGGTTTCCGCCTGCCAAACCTTTGTAACCACATTGTTTAACAATTCATTGACTTTGCTGCTGATGTCGTTCCGGATGTTGTTGAAAACCCCGAAAATCCATATCGTCTGCGCAAATACAAGTCCTATGGACGCCAATAGTACTATCGATATAAGTATCTTACGTTGCCTCCTGGTCATTTTTTTACTCAGTTTATCGTACAAAAATACTTGTTTTTATCATACAAAATACAATTTGCCGTAAATTTTTTTTAAAAATCACGATATAACCCGTCTAAATGCCCTGTTTTTTTAACAAATTTTAGACAATAAGGTTTATTGTTTCCGAAGCTATTTATCAGGAAATTCAATGAATTACACACAGCAGGAATCAATTTTCCACATGATTAGCCTCTCAAAATCCGCGAGTAAAAAAATTTTTAAAAAAAAGTGCTTATCCGGTCAAATTTTCCGAAAATTTCGTCGAAAAAGAGGAAAATTGTATCGAATCTGTTAAAAAATGTGAAAAAAATCCGTTTCGGGAGATGAACCCAAAATGTCCATTAGAATATTTTTTCTTTTTTTGTTCCGACTTGTCCGGCTTGGGAGATTGCTTCCGGCTTCCTGCTTCGTACCTCGCAGTCGCCGTCGCAATGACGGACAGCGTTGTGTTTTACCCGCCCTGTCGTCATTGCGAGACCCTATATTGCAGGCAACAAACAAGTTGAAATGA
>JAISSE010000094.1 GCA_031273285.1 Prevotellaceae bacterium | reverse complement strand
CTGTGTTCTTTTATATATTCGAACACTTTGTTCGGCAACAGCGCGCGGAGATTATGTCCTTCGGAGATATTGTTTCTGATAAATGTCGAGGAAATCTCAATTACGGGCGCATCCAGTTTCAGTGCGTTATGTTGCGTGTACGGTTCGGAGTTATCGAATCCGAGACGCGGATATACCAGCAATCGGTGCCGTTCGATTATTTTGCGCGAATCTTTCCAGTGATGAAAATTGAGCAGATTATCCTCGCCGATCAGCAGCGACCATTTTTTGTCGGGATATTTTTCCGAAAGCGCGTTGATGGTGTTGATTGTATAGGACGGTCGGGGCAGAGTGTTTTCGATATCGCTCACCACAATCGGTAAATCAAGTCCTTCGCAGGCAATTTTCACCATATTCAGTCGATGATGAAAATCCGCAAGTTCGTTTTTCGACTTCAAAGGATTGTGCGGACTTACAACGAACCAAAATTCGTCGGCATCGGTAAATTCGGCAACATAATTGGCTATCACCAGATGACCCGCATGTACGGGATTAAACGAACCCGAAAATATCACCGCATTGGAACCCATTACAACGAATCTATTTTATCCCACAAATCCTGTCGCAGCCTGTGACGGCACAAAAGCCCGCATTCGTCGACACTGCTCACCTTCTGTTCGGTATACGACAGTGATTTCAGGAATTCGGGCGCACGGTTTATCCCTTCTCCGATATTTATCATAACGACGTCGCCGTTTCCGATCAAGCCGTTTTTCAACGCTCTGAAAAAACCGCCCAGCACGACGGACGAGGCGGGTCCTATTCCTGCAAGTACTTCAAATGCAACCGCTCTGACAACATCTTCGCATTTCGATTCCTCAAAAGAAAAAATATCTCCTCCCGAACGGCGTACCAGTTCGCCGACGACAGGGTAGGATGCGGGATTTCCCGTTGCCAAAGTCGGGATTTTGGTTTGCGGATTATCATAAACGGGATAATCGTTCAGCCAGCCGTCGGGAAACGAGTTGGCTTTGGCTTTTTCCCATGCCCGCGCCATCGGAGCGCAACCGTCGGGCTGAACCATCAGGAAACGCGGCAATTTGCACGATATTCCCTGATTTTCCGCTTCCCGTATCGCCTTTTCGATGGCAACGGGACCGGTACCTCCGCTCAAAGACTGCAAATATACGGTCGGAAATTCGGGCATATTCCGCAGCCATTCGAAAACCATCGTCCGTTTTGCTTCAACCCGCAAACAGTCCGTATTTCCGCCTGTTATCAAAAAACCGTGTTTGTCGGCAAATTCCCGGGCAATCTTCTTTGCTTTCGCATAATCGCCCGTAACCCTGAAAACCCTTTGTCCGTAGTAACTTACGCCGGCGCTGTTGGCTTCAAGCGCGTTTTCGGGGATAAAGGCGTACAGGGATATTCCGGCTTTACTCATATAGCAGGCAAAGGTATTTGCGACATTGCCGGTACTTGCAACAACATAGTTTTCAATGCCGTGTTCTTTAAGCACGCTTGCCGCCAGCGAAGCTCCCGCATCTTTGAACGTCCCCGTCGCAGGGTTTCGGTCGTTGCGATATACCCATACCTTACAGTCGATATTCAGCGAAGCCGCATATCTTTCCAGAAACTCCCACCGTTCGGCGCTTATATCTCCTTCGCCGTAACTGACGATATTGTCGCGATTTATCAGGGGAAGCCGGTCGAAATATCTCCATATCGTGTTTATCCGGCATTCCCTGCCGTATATAAGCGATTTGAGATTACCGTCATCATAATAAAATGTTTCGATTCTGTCCTTGCCGCATTCGGGGCATTTCCTGCCCCCTGCAAGCCATTCCGCGAATCCGTCAATGATTTTTCCGCACGAAACACATCCGAAATAGTATTTTGAACCCATTGTTAATGTAATTAATTAAGACTTAAACGTAAATTCGGATAAAATCTCAAGATTTACTTTTATGTCGGCAACAGCCATTTCCCTTTTATTTTGTTGTCCCACCAGGATTCGAACCTAGACAGGCAGAGCCAGAATCTGCAGTGCTTCCATTACACCATGGGACAATATTTTATTTAACGGTCGACGCGCGCGCCGCCGCCTTTTACCAGTTTTTCGACCTCGTCGAGAGCAGCCATTGACGTATCTCCCGGAGTAGTCATTGCAAGAGCGCCGTGGGCGGCTCCGTATTCTACGGCTTTTTGAGCGTCGTTGAATGTCAGGAAACCGTATGCCAGTCCTGAAGCGAAACTGTCGCCTCCGCCCACGCGGTCGAATATTTCGAGGTCGTCGCGATGTGTTGCTTCGTAAAACGTTCCGTCAGCCCAGCAAATGGCGCCCCACGAATTGACCGTCGCCGACTTGACCGTTCTAAGCGTTGTTGCAATCACCCTGAACCCGGGATATTCCCCGACCGCCGTTCGTATCATGTTGCGGTATCCCGAAATATCCAGTTTCGTCAACTTTTCGTCCGTTCCTTCTATTTCAAAACCAAGACATGCCGTAAAATCTTCTTCATTGCCTATCATTACATCAACATGACCGGCTATTTCCCTGTTCACTTCCCGGGCTTTTGCCTTGCCACCGATGGACTGCCACAGGGACGGACGATAATTGAGGTCGTATGAAACGACGGTACCGTATTTTTTTGCAATACGCATGGCTTCAATCACTACGTCGGGAGTAGTTTCGGACAGGGCGGCAAAAATACCGCCGGTATGAAACCACCGCACTCCGCATTTTCCGAAAATATAATCCCAGTCGATATCGCCTTTTTTCAGTTGCGATGCGGCTGTATTTCCTCTGTCGGACACGCCTTTTGCTCCGCGAATCCCGAAACCGCGTTCGGTGAAATTCAATCCGTTGCGGACGGTGCGACCTACGCCGTCAAAATCAACCCATTTGATAAAGCGGGTATCGACGCCTCCCTGCATGATGAAATCTTCGACCAGAAAGCCCGTATCGTTTTTTGCAAGCGAGGTAATAACGGCGGTTTTCAAACCGAAACACTTTGTCAGTCCGCGGGAAACATTGTACTCTCCACCGCCTTCCCACACATCGAATCGACGTGCAGTGCGTATGCGCCCGTTTCCCGGGTCAAAACGCAACATTACCTCCCCCAGCGAAACACAATCGTAGGAACATTCCTGTTGCGACTTGATTGTTAAAACCCCCATTACCTTATATTCTAAATCGTTACTAATTTATAATCATTCAAAATCGAATGCAAAGATACTATTTTCTTCTTATATGATACCATCAACAACAAATTTTTTTCAAAAATCGTATTTTTTTATCCATGAATATTTTTTTTTCATCCACGAATTACACGAATCTCACGAATTTTTTTAATTTTTATCGAATCACACGAATTTAAAAAATCCTTCGGATTTTTTCTAATCGCTGAAAATTACATCAATTTTACAAAATAAGATAATTGCCGGATAAGAATAATTGATAAATTGCCGAAAACTAAGCGATTTGCCCGTTAGGGCATAAATATCAATTGTTCAACCCGCTTCAGGTTTAAATTCAAGTTTGTATTATATTTATTTTTACGCTTTTACGCTTTAAACGCTTTGAGAAATCCCCACTTAAAACCCATTTAAAATGAAAATAGCCCGCTGCCGGGGAGGCAGGGAGCTATTTTGTTCAGTATAAAAAAACATATCACAAAGTGCAAAGGTACTGAAATTTTATTCTTTTACAAAATATGTAATAATCGAATTTAATCCGCACACCTGCAATATTGTAAATATCCATTCCGAAGCGGGGATGTTTAAGGCGATGCACCCCGCCAGTCCCCATACCGATGACATGCAGACAAGGCACGCAAACAGCGGCTTTTCGATTATTGCCGAAATTCTGTGTCCGAACCGGCGGCAAAGCCTGTTCTGTACGAAAATGCGCGGTTCGGAGAATATCATCCCGTCGCGACAGCAAATGTGTATTGCCGTTATCATTAATGAAATTTCAATTACACTTGTCATGTTGCAAAGAATTTTAAAAAGTGGCTGAACCACCGGTGAATTGTATAGCGGAACGTGTCCAGACAGTCGGCACGTTGAGCGGGGTCGTTGCGGTCGTGTTTAATTGGTTTGCCTTCGGTGTCCGACTTGACGCTCTCAAAATCGCGCACAAGAGCGGCGCACTTAACAGGGTCAAAAGTCATGGGGTAACGCTCCAGCATGGCGTTGACAAGCTGCCGCGACTGTGCCAGAGGCGGGTTCGCTCCGCTGTATTGCATTTGCGGACGCGCCAGTCCTAATGATATTCGTATGACATCGAAGTTGTTCAGTTCGGAAACGGTTGTGCCGGCTTTCCCTGACACGTCGCCCGTAACCCAGAAGAAACAGTCGGGATATTTGGCTTTTATTTCGTCGCACAGGCGGTAAATGGTACAATTGTCTATTTCTATCTGTTCAATGCCGTAGAAGTGATTGTCATAGTGTTGAGACACGAGACAGGTAATAGGGTTGCGGTTGAAGTCGAACGATAAAAATACCGTTTCTTTACGGTTTAATTCCGTTTTGCCCAAATGTTTGTCGCGTCGGAAGGCATAAGCCCATTTGTCTGTTATGTCTAAAAAGTCCCAATTACCCTTTAATAGCCTTTCCCGCGAGAGTTCATCCAGTTTGTTCAGGTTATTGACGTAATGCCGTGATATTTTGGCATTGTGTCCAACCAGCGATTGTATGAACATCCTGTCGGGCTGTAGCCTGCCTTCGCTGTAGGGTTCATAGAATCGTGTGTAAACCCAGTTTCTGGTAGGGTTGCATGTTCCCAGTATCTTGGGTGTCAAT
>JAISSE010000064.1 GCA_031273285.1 Prevotellaceae bacterium | reverse complement strand
CCGTGTCCGCTGTACACTTTTGTATCTTCGGGGAGAGCAAGCAAATCCTCAAGACTTTTCATGATTTGGTCGAAATCGCCTCCGGGCAAATCCGTTCGTCCTATACTCTCTTCAAACAGCGTATCTCCCGCGACAAGCAGACTGTCGGTGTCGGAATAGAAACATACCGAGCCGGCGGAATGTCCGGGCGTAGCAATCACTTTCAGTTCGGAAATTCCGAATCCGACAACCTGTCCGTCTTCCAGAAAACGGGTCGGCGCTTTGGGCTGCTCGTCCGAAATTCCGAACAGGGAAGAGCTTGCCGTAAACCGTCGGATATTCGCAAGCTCGCTTTCGGAAGCCCACAATTCTATCCCGTATTCGCCGCAGACAAAATTGTTGCCGAAAATATGGTCGAAATGGCAGTGAGTATTAAGCACGGCTTTCGGTGTGAGACTGTTTTCGTCGATAAACTGCTTCAGAACACTCTTCTCCGCAGGGGTTTGACAGCCGGGGTCTATTACGACACACTCCTTCGTCTCGTCGTAAACGACATACGTATTCTCGTGCAGAGGATTGAATATTAATTTTTTTATTTTCATATTATTTCGAAAATTCTTCTATTGCATTTTGTATGTATGACTTTCTGACTTCGTCGGAAACGCTCGGCACGCCGCCGTAGAACAGCTGTTTGTAAGGCTCGATTCCCGTAAACCGGAAAATCACTTCTCCGGAAATAAGATTCATTGCGTTGTGTACGGTTCCGTATTTTTCCGAATATTCGCCCGTGGAGCAGACGGTCGAACCCTTTCGCGGCGACAGCAGTCCCTTCGCGCCGCCGGAAGTATATTCGTAGGCAAATCCTTCGGCGAAAACTCTGTCGATATATCCTTTCAGCACAGCCGGCATACCGCCCCACCAGACCGGATATGCAAATACGATATGGTCTGCCCACGTGATGTATTCCTGCTCCGCGGCGATGTCGTCCGGAATTTTACTGTCGGCAAACGACGAAAAATCGGCTGCGCTAAGCACCGGGTCGAATCCAATACCGTACAGATTTCGGATTTGAATTTCATGTCCCGCTTCAGCCAGATGCTCTTGCAGGGCTTTTACCAGCGAACTGCAAAAACTTGCGGGATTCGGGTGTGCCAAAATTATCAGATGTTTCATGTTTTAATTGTTTACCATTTCAAAATGTTCCTGATCGATGTATTTTTCACAGTAGCAGCACTGCATCTCAAGCGGGTCGGAAGACACTTTCCTGAACTTGGTGTTGATTTTTTCGTGATTTGTGATGCACTTCGGATTGATGCATTTGAGTATGTTTTCCGTTATTTCGGGTACTTCGACCTCGCGTTTTTCCACAACTTCGTAGTCGCGAATGATGTTTAGCTTCGCCATGGGCGCTATCAGAGCGATTCTGTTCACTTCGTCGGGAGTGAAGAACCTGTCGGTTACTTTCATGATGGCTTTTTTCCCCAGCTTCTTGCTGTCGAGATTCATTCCGAAGGTTATCTGATTTTCGCAGTTCTGTAATCCCAGTATGTTGATTACTCTGAATAAAACATGCGAAGGGATACGGTCTATCGCCGTTCCGTTTTTTATTGCACTAACTTTTAATTCCTTTTCCATTGTTATCTTTTATATGATGTATGATGTATGATGTATGATGTATGATGTATGATGTATGATGTATGATGTATGGATGGATGATGTACCCGCCTTGTCGTCATTGCGAATTACGAAACGTAAGTTCGACGTAGTCAATTGCGAAGAACGAGCAATGAGTAATGAAGCAATCTCCGGACAGGAAACGGGCATCATTATTACGAGATTGCTTCCGGCTGCGCCGTCGCAATGACGGACGCGGCTGTGTTGTAATCGGCTAAAAATATGCCGAGTGCATTTTTCGTCATTGTAAAACTTTTGCACATCCTCCATATTTGTGACAATTTGCTGTTTTGTCATAACCGAACTGTAATCCCCACTCTTTTGATGACCGAAAACAGAATGTAAAGCGCTATCGTCATGCTTATGCCTTTCAGCTGCCAGAGCGCGACAAACACAATTGCGCAGCACAGCAGCAGCAGCTGTAAACCGTAGTTTTTTACAAAACCGGGACTTTTTTTGATTTTCAGCGAAAACATCGGCAGTTTGCATACCAGCAGGAAACAAAACAGCGGAACAAGCGCCGTCAAAACCCAGAACCCTTTGGCGGTGAATATGTCGAACCCGATTAGTCCGCAGAAAAACAGAGTACATGCCGGAGTGGGCAGTCCGATAAATTCGGTAGTCTGCCTTTCGTCGATATTGAACTTTGCCAGCCGCAATGCCGAAAATACGGCGATAAAAAAGGCACAGAACGGGGTAAATGCCGGTAATTCCAGCCCGATGTGCAACTGCGCAACCGACATGACATGGAATATGATTGCGGACGGCGCTACTCCGAAGCTCACCATATCCGCCAGCGAATCGAGCTGAACACCCAGCGGCGACTGCGCTTTCAGCAGACGGGCGACAAAGCCGTCGAAGAAATCCAGTATTGCGGCGGCAAATATAAAATACGCCGCCGTCTTTACATCTCCCGATAGAGCCGATACAACGGCAATGCATCCGCAAAAAAGATTTCCGGAAGTCAAAATATTCGGAATACTGTTTATTAATCTTCGCATTGGTTTCATGGCAGTCAATCGTCCAATAGTTTCATGCAATTATGCAGCCGAACAATTTCCGTCAGCGAAATGAACGGTTTGGAGTTTTCCTTTATCGAATAGATAAAGTCCTGCAATTCGAACTGTTCGAGGTCGCCAACTTCGGGCAATCCCGCCAGTCCCTTTATCAGATTGCCGGTTATGGCTTTTGCCGGACGGAGCGAGTGCCATTCTCTTTTTCGCAAATCGATGTAGGCAAGATTGCGTTCAGCAATGATTCTCAATTCGTGTCTTTCGAAAAAGCCTACCGGTATGCCGGTTATTGACGATGTTGCTCCCGTTACAAATTCAAGATTCACGATCTGCATTTCGGTGCGTCTTGAAATCAGAGGATAAACCGTCCGGCTTGCCCTCACTACATCCTCGCCGACAAGTATTATCGACGACATTATCTCCGGAATAATATCGGGTTCCTGCCGCTGCTGCAGATACAGATATTCCCTGTTGAAGAATATGTTCCGTATTGCACGATATTCATCAACAATATCTTCTATTCCCCAGAAATATATTTTGGGAAACGACACCTGCGCCATGATTTTTGCTTCGACGGCAAGGTCGGACAGATACTTTACTTCGGCATTCATCAGCATGTCATAATCTTCGACAAAGATGTGCCTGAAGGCTTTGATAGAGTCGGAGATGAGCTTTCTGCGTACTTTGCCCAGAAATATGACGGCGTTGGAAGCGGCAAGCAAGTCTTCCAGAGAATCAAATTCCGTGTCGGAATAGTCTTCCGGTTTGTCGTTGGGAAACCATGCACCGGAAAATTCAACGTCTTCGTTGAAACGGGCAAGAACTTTCCTGTATGCATCGAAATTTTCCGAGTTCCCTACAAATGCTATTTTTATCAAATCCATACAAATTTATTTTTCTTCGGATTTTTCCGCAAATGTACACAAAATAAATGAAACGCAAATATTATTGTGCAATCTGTCGATTTCCAAACATGTTTTATCAACTTTTCATTTTCTGATCAAATTTGTTTACGGCATCTATAAACGCTTCGACGGAAGCCGTTACGATGTCGGTGTTTGCAGCGAATCCGTAGTAAATTTTACCGTTGTGTTCCACCTGGATGTGAACTTTTCCCACATCGTCGCTGCCTTTCGTTATCGCCTGAATAAGAAATTCCTGAATGGTCATCTGACGTTTGATAATCTCTTTCACGGCTTTTATCGAAGCGTCGATAGGTCCGTTTCCCGAAGCGGTGGATTCGAATTTTTCACCCGCAATATCTATCCTGATGGTCGCCACCTGCCGCACACGTTTTCCGCACAGCACCTGAAGATAGTCGAGTTTTATCTTTTTGTGCGCATTTTCCCTTTCGCCGACAAGTGTAAGTATATCGCTGTCCGTAAGACTTTTCTTTCTGTCAGCCAGCAGCAGGAACTGCTGATACACTTCGTCGAGTTTCTCCTGCGCAATATTGATGACGCCGAGAGTGGCAAGCCTGTGTTTCAGGGCAGACCTTCCGCTGCGGGCTGTCAGGACAATGGAACTCTCGTCGATACCCACATCCTTTGGGTTAATGATTTCGTAATTTTCTCTGTTCTTGAGAACACCGTCCTGATGAATACCCGAAGAATGGGCAAAAGCGTTGCGCCCGACAATAGCCTTGTTCGGCTGTACGGGCATGTTCATCAAAGTCGATACGAGTTTGCTTGTTTCCCAGATATTCGGGGTGTTGATATTTGTCTCAACATCAAATTCCCTGTGGCTTTTGATTGCCATAACTACTTCTTCCAGAGCGGTATTTCCAGCACGTTCGCCGATTCCGTTTACGGTTACTTCGACCTGACGCGCGCCGCTCATTACTCCCGCGAGCGAATTTGCGGTAGCCATTCCCAGGTCGTTGTGGCAGTGCGTGGAAATAACGGCTTTGTGTATGTTGCTCACGTTCTCCGTCAGATATTTTATTTTGGCTGCATAATCCGAAGGCAGACAGTATCCCGTCGTATCGGGGATATTTACCACCGTTGCGCCGGCTTTAATCACGGCTTCAACGACACGCGCCAGATATTCGTTGTCGGTACGTCCCGCATCTTCGGCGTAAAATTCCACGTCTTCCACATATTTCTTTGCATATTTCACCGCGGCGACAGCCCGTTCGATAATCTCGTCCTGAGTGCTGTTCAGCTTGTATTGAATATGGTAGACAGATGTTCCGATACCCGTATGTATCCGTTTTCGTTTTGCATACTGCAGGGCTTCGGCGGCTACGTCGATATCCTTTTCCACCGCGCGGGTCAGAGCGCATATCGAGGGCCAGGTTACCGCTTTGGACAGTTCGACGACGGAATTGAAGTCTCCGGGACTTGAGACGGGAAATCCCGCCTCGATAATGTCCACGCCAAGAGATTCCAGCGCTTTCGCCACTTCAATCTTTTCGACCGTATTCAGCTGGCATCCGGGAACCTGTTCACCGTCGCGCAGGGTGGTATCGAAAATATATAATTTATCCATTCCAGAGTTTTACGGATTAATTGTTTTCCGGTCTCAATTTCCTGACAACAGCGCCGGTTCTCCACATTTCGCTTTCGCGCAGGGCTTTCAATTCTTCTTCGAGTTTTTCCCTGTAGTCGGCTTTCGAATTGCTGTCGATGGAACGCTGAGCCTCATTGCCGGCGGCAACTTCCCGATAGAGTTTTTCGAATACGGGTTTTGTTGCGTCGTGGAAGGGAGTCATCCAGTCCAAAGCTCCCCGCTGAGCGGTAGTAGAGCAGTTTGCATACATCCAGTCCATCCCGTTTTCGGCAAACAGAGGCATTAACGACTGTGTAAGTTCCTCAACCGTTTCGTTGAAGGCTTCCGAAGGCGAATGCCCGTTTTCGCGCAATACTTCGTACTGAGCAAGCAGAAGTCCCTGTATTGCGCCCATAAGCGTTCCGCGTTCTCCGGTAAGGTCGGAATAAACCTCGCGTTTGAAATCCGTTTCGAACAGATAACCCGAACCCACGCCGATGCCCAGCGCAATCACTCTGTCGAAGGCTTTGCCTGTCGCATCCTGAAAAACGGCATAGCTTGAGTTCAGTCCGCGTCCTTCCAGAAACATTCTCCTTAAAGATGTTCCCGAACCTTTCGGCGCCACAAGGATGACGTCAATGTCCGCCGGAGGGATGATTCCCGTGCGTTCCTTGTACGTAATGCCGAAACCGTGAGAGAAATACAGCGCCTTGCCGGCGGTGAGGTGAGGTTTGACCTTCGACCATACTTCTATCTGTGCCGCATCCGACAAAAGATACTGAACGACAGTCCCCCTGCTGCATGCCTCTTCTATCTCGAAAAGCGTTTTGCCGGGAACCCAGCCGTCGGCAACGGCTTTGTCCCATGTCCTGCCGCCCTTTCTTTGACCGACAATTACATTGAATCCGTTGTCGCGCAGGTTTAACGACTGTCCGGGTCCCTGAACACCGTAGCCGATGACCGCAATGACCTCATTTTTTAATACTTCTTTTGCTTTGGACAGAGGAAATTCTTCACGTGTTACTACCTTTTCCTCTACTCCGCCAAAATTCATTATCGCCATAATTTAAAAATATTTGGATTATTAAAAACTTTCTTTTATTACTATCTCATTCAAATTTTTCCGGATAAAATGCCTCGGATTCGGCGCTTCATCCGTCGAATATCCGATAATCAGCAGATTTACCGGCTCGAAATTTTCGGGAATATTAAATTCTTTCCTCAAAATTTCGGGGTCGAAACTGCATACCCACACGCTTCCCAAACCCGATTCGGCGGCTTGCAGCATCATGTGGTCGGTTACGATACTTGCATCGATGTCGCCGGATTTTTTCCGGTCGCACGGACGTTGCCAGCATTCGTCCCGACCGGAACATACGATTATTGCCAGAGGCGCATCAAATGTTTTCGACGCTTTTTTGAGCTTTGCCATGCCTTCATCGCTTTCGACGACAATCAGCCTGAACGGTTGATTGTTGCAGGCGGTGGGAGCAAGTCGCGCCGCTTCAAGAATCTTCTGCAATTTTTCCCGCTCTACTTTTTTTTCACTGTATTTTCTTGCGGAAAACCGTTTAGTTATCAAATCTATAAATTCCATATTCAATGTAACATGATGTTATTCGTTATATCCGTCATAATTTTTGCAAATGTAATGCAAAATTTTAATACACGCAAAAAAAAGGGTAAAGGGGTAGCGAAATTTACAGGATTTTTTGCAGGATTAACAGGATTCTTCCTCTCTCTTGTAATTTGCAACAGGTGTTTAGGATTTGTTCACAAACAAACGATACATTAGCGGAAAAACAAACACATTCCGTCCCTGACGGGACGGTCGTTTGTGACTGATACTGTTTTCTACCAACATTCTGTCCCTGACGGGACAGGGTCGACATTGCCCGTCCCGTCCCGTCAGTTCGTAATTTGTAATTGATTTGTGGCAGGGTCGTTGCATTGCTCGTCCCGCCAGTTCGTAATTTGTAATTGACTGCGTCGAACTTGCGTTTCGTAATCTGTAATTGATTTGTGACATGGTCGCGGCATTGCTCGTCCCGTTAGGGACGGAATGTTGGTAGACTAGAATAGCACCCGCCACAATTAACCGTCCCGTCAGGGACGGAATGTAAATAAATGTCCCGTTTATTTTTGTACAATGCCTTAGTCCAGTCCTCAATTCTCCAATCTGTGTCATTCATGTGCCAAAATACGGCGATTTATTCCGTTACATATCCGAAGTGTTTAAATCAATTTAAATCATTGAAAATCGCATATATACAAAAACAATGTTTCTATAAGATAATGTTTTCAAAAAATAATGTATTAGCTATATAATAACATCATATAGTTAATAATTATCAATTTACGTGTAATTGTTATTTGAACTTACATCATAAAACAGTAGGTAAATTTTAAATATCCCTTTAACAGGTTTATTCTTAATCATATAAAAAATAATGCAGCCGAAACATTATGTTTTAAAAAAATAATATAATTGCTGCATAATAATTATATATTATTATTGTTTAATGATTTAAACAATGCTTAATAAAACAGTCTGCTGCTGTCTTCGGTGAACTTGATTTCCACACTTGATGTGATGTCACAGTTCTCCAGCTGGGCAAAATTGTCATTCAACTGGGCAATTTCCAAAACTCCGAACGAATTAAATATTGCCAGATAAGGCTGTCTGTTTCCGATAGTGCTGTATTCTGTTGATATTCCGGTTATTTCAAATTTCCTGCTGCCCCTGACAAATATGCCGAACGGTCGTCCTTTTCCCACCGAATCAAACAGTTCGCGGGTGATGTTCGTAATAAGATTTCCGAAATGGTCGATAAAAACAACGCTTCCCGATATGACGTCTCTGGTGTAAGTGGCTTTTAACAAGGACTTTTCTCTGTTGATGCGGGCGGGTTTACCCA
>JAISSE010000313.1 GCA_031273285.1 Prevotellaceae bacterium | reverse complement strand
TTTTGTTTCCACGTTTCGTGCGAACCCAACCTTTAACGGTGAATTCCTTTCCTGTTTCCCTGGATTTCAATACATCGGAAATCCTTACTCTACCGGGTGTTTGCATAGTTATATAAAATATATTCCACTTAAAAAACGCGCAAAGGTATAAAAAATAATTGAAATACCCGACTTCTGCGTTACGCTCATCGTTAAAATGCCCATTTGCAGGCAGTAAACACCGCTTTTAGCGTTCGGCAAAATATGATGCAATTGCCATAAAGCCGAAATGTCCATTAGAATCTTATTCCCGAAATTGCTGTAATTTTTGCCGGAATATTCACTATTCCGGCAATCTTTTTCCTGTTTGGAGATTGCTTCCTGCTTCGTGCCTCGCAGTCGCAATGACGACAGGGCGGGAACAACACAACGCTGTCCGTCATTGCGAGACCCTATATTGCAGGCAACAAACAAGTTGAAATGACAGAGGCTGTTTTAAAAGTCTGTTTAAACGCAGGGAACGCAAAGAATCCGCAAGGGGCGCAAAGTTTATATCGCCGACACTGTTCCCCCCTTGCGAACTTTGACTGCGTCGAACTTACGTTTGCGAAAATTCCTTGCGGACTTTGCGTTTGAAAAATATCTTTTTCGAGACAGCTTCTTCCTGTATTCCTGACAATTGCGCGATTTCCGTCATCGGTAGTATATAAACATATTAAATTGCAATACCCCCCCGTCCGGTTCATTCGTCTTTCCATTCCATCACGCTGTTTTTTTCGGTTACTTTTCCGTTATCCATCAGCCATCGCAGGACTTTGACCGTTTTATCGGGGTTTGTTGCCTGACTGATAATATCCTTTGCGGCAGCCGGCGATTGCGTCAATCCTGATTTTATTGTTTCGCAAATCAGGTCAAACTCGTATTTGCTTAGATTCAGTTCGTTCCGGCTTCGGCACACATCGCACTGACCGCAGGGGGATGCATCCGTTTCGCCGAAATAGGAAAGAAGCCGGACACTGCGGCATTTGGTATCATCCCCGGCATACGCAAGCATTGCTTCCATCCGTTCGACAAATCTGTTTTTCAGCCGCAAATAATTTTCAGCCGAGATTCTGATATTCTTGCTGTCAAGCCTTTCTTCGTGAAGTATCAGCATGGGCGATCTTTTCTGCGGAATATACTCCGCAATTTTCATTTTGTTCAGACGCACCAGCATGTTGTACACCTCGTCTCTCGATTTGAACAGCACTTTGGCGATATAAGCCTCGTCGATGCCGGTAAAATCGCTGAACAGTCCCGTGTATATCCTCAGTATGCCTTTGATAAACGTGTCGATATCGGGATTTTTAATCTGTATCCTGTACAAATCGTCCCTGTTGACGGTGAAAAACAGACGTGAAGGATTGTTGATTTCCTCCGTCAGCTCGGCAATATTTTCTCTCCGCAGGAATTTGAACGCATTAATCACCGTTGCCGGATAAAATTTGTGCGTATGCGAAAAATCCGCCACATTGAACGAATGCGAACTGTTTTTCCCCACGCCGTAAGCCAGTTGCAGATAATTGCATGACGACTGGTATATGTTTTTAATCTGTTCGATATCGGGAAATTCGTTGCGGAAACGCTGTCCGAATTTAACCCTGTCGGATTTGTTGTACAGTAAAACGGCGTAAGCTCTCAGCCCGTCGCGACCCGCCCGCCCCGCTTCCTGAAAATATGCTTCGACGGAATCCGGCAAGTCAAGATGTACGACAACCCTGACATTCGGCTTGTCGATACCCATTCCGAAAGCGTTTGTGGCGACGATTATCCTTGTGCGTCCGCTTTGCCAGTCGTCCTGTTTGGCGCTGCGCATTTCCGGACTTAAACCCGCGTGATAGAAATCGGCGGATATGCCCTGTTCAGCAAGTTTTTGCGCCACCTCTTTCGTTGCTCCACGACTGCGTACGTACACAATGCCCGAACCCTGTTCTTTCTTCAGGATATTCAGCAGATATGACGGTTTATCTTCGGTGATGCGGACTATATATGTCAGATTTTTGCGCTCGAAACTTTTTTTCAGCAGATTGGGCTTGCCGAACTTCAGCTTTTCCATGATGTCGTCGATGACTTTCGACGTTGCAGTCGCCGTCAAAGCCAAAACCGGAACGTCGGGGACAATTTGACGTATTTCGGCGATGTGCAGATACGAAGGTCTGAAATCGTATCCCCACTGGGAAATGCAGTGCGATTCGTCAACGGCTATCAGATTGACTTTCATGCGCTCAAGTTTCGCGCGGAACAAATCGGTTTTCAGTCGCTCCGGCGAAAGATACAGAAACTTGTAGTCGCCGAAAACGGCGTTGTTCAGTGCTATGTCGATTTCACCGGAGGTCATGCCGGAATGAATCATCAGCGATTTGATGTTTCGTTTGCGGAGATTCTCCACCTGATCTTTCATCAGCGCGATGAGAGGAGTAACCACAATGCATATCCCGTCCATGGCAAGCGCCGGAACCTGAAAAGTTATTGATTTGCCCCCGCCGGTGGGCATCAGCGCGAGCGTGTCCTTTTTTTCTTCGGCAACGGAAAATATAATCTCCTCCTGAAGTTCTCTGAACGACGAATATCCCCAATATTTTGAAAGTATTTTGCGATATTTGTCCATGATTTGCTGCTTCAATAACTGCCGGAGACGGGATATTCCGCCCTGCCGGATGTTTCGGTTCCCGACCCTATTCGAGCGCCTGTTCCAAATCGGCAATCAGGTCGGCGGAATCTTCGATACCCACCGAAACACGTATCAGCGTATCGGTTATGCCGATTGCATCGCGCACAGCCCTGTCCACATGCACATGAGTCATTTTGACCGGAAGTTCGATAAGCGACTCCACCCCTCCGAGACTTTCGGCGGTTACAAACAGAACAAGTTTATTCATGAAATTTTCGGCGTCTTTCGCTTCGCCTTTCAGTTCGAACGAAAGCATGCCGCCGAAACCCGTAGCCTGCCGTTTGATAAGCTCGTGCTGAGGATGGCTTTCAAGTCCGGGATACAGTACTTTATTGACTTTGGGATGGCTTTCGAGAAAACGGGCGATTGCAAAGGCGTTTCTCTGATGCTGTTCCATGCGAACCGCCAGGGTTTTGATTCCCCGTATGTTGAGATACGAGTCGAACGGCGAAAGCACCGCACCGCAGTTGTTCTGCACGGCTTTCAACTTTTCGTAGAGGAGGTCGTCGGACATCAGTACCGCCCCGCCGAGCACATCGCTGTGTCCGCCGATATATTTTGTAGTGCTGTGCACGATGATGTCGGCTCCCAGTCCGGCAGGTTTCATGAAATACGGCGAAAGGAAAGTATTGTCCACCACAACCGTAAGCCCGTGTTTATGGGCGATTTCGGCAACTGCCGCTATATCGCAGATTTTTATCAGCGGATTTGTCGGCGACTCAATCCAGACTATTTTTGTTTCCGGTCTGACGGTTGCTTCGAGCGTATCCAAATCGTTCAAATCAATATAGGAAACCGACAGGTTTGTGTACACCTTGTCGAACAGGCGCCTCGTGCCTCCGTAAAGGTCGTCGAAACCGATGATATGGTCTCCCGAAGCTGTCAGAGCCTGCAGCACTGCATTTTCGGCAGCCATTCCGGAAGCAAAGGCAAGTCCGTACTTTACATATTCGATTGCGGCAAGTTTTGTTTCGTAAGCCTTTCTCGTCGGGTTCGATGAACGTACATAATCGTATTCCGAAACCGGTTTCGAAGGATTGTGCCATGCGTACGTTGTTGTCAAATGCAAAGGTGTAACAACGTCTCCCGCAGCCCCCTCCGCATAATTCGGTTCTTCTCCGGCATGTACCGCCCTTGTCGAAAAACCGTACCTGTTAATGTCTCTTCTCATTATAAAATTATCTATAAATTTGTTTATTACTTAATTAACCTGTTTTTACCGCCTGTCGTATAGTCGCTATACTCCTGCTGAAATTCGCGGCAAATTTATACATTTTATTCTATCTCGAATCCGGCGCTTCCCCGAAAATGTGATTCGGACAGGATGTTTTTTGACACGGCGGCATGTATTGTCTTTTATCTCAGAATAATACCGCCCCGAAAAAATCAACAAATAATCAGGCTGTCCCGTGCCGGCGACATCGTCATATTGCATTGTGTAATCGGAAATCGTCTCCATAAAATGGGATTTAGTGATGAAAAATTTTAGTACATGACAAAAATTAATTTTTTACTTCTAATTAGTGTCTGTCTATAAAGTAGAAATATTTGTATATGAACACACTAAAAGTCAAAAAAAAGTATTATCTTTGCAAGATGAAAATGCAATTATTTGAACCATTACGATTAAAATTTG
>JAISSE010000193.1 GCA_031273285.1 Prevotellaceae bacterium | reverse complement strand
CTTTGTCTTGGTCCAGCATAACTGAAAATATTTAATTATTAATTTATAAATCAGCCACAAAGGTACGAAAATAAATTCAATTATGCAACTCTTTTTTATTATTTTTTATCGTTTTTTTTATTCTCCTTAAACGGAACTCAGGTAAATAAGTGGTGATAATTTTTAAATTTGCAATTGTGTTTATAACTGTCACAAAGTTAGCAAATTATATTGAATTATCATTACTTTTTCGTTTTTTTTCTTGATTTACTGGAGGTTGAAGGGTGGAAAACTTAAATCTTTTTATCCACTTTTTTTATCCACGAAACGTAAGTTAGGCGTAGCCAATTACACTAATGGCACGAATCTTATCAACGAATGACACGAATTTAGCCGAATGACACGAAACGTAAGTTCGACGTAGTCAATTAAAAAATCCTTCGGATTTTTTTCCAATCTGCGCATGATTGATAATCCTTTAATCATGGTTCAGACATTATTCACTGTTCACTATTCGTTATTCACTGTATTCGTCCTGTTAATCATGTAAAAAAATCCTGTAACAATAAAAAAGAGCTGAAGCCTTTGCTTTCGCAAACAGGCTTCAGCCCTGTGTTTAGGTAATATATCCGGATAGATTGTCGCCGGTTTTAATCGTCGGCGCTACATGTCAATCGCATGTCAATATGTCCAGCCGGGTGTGCGTTGCAGATTCGGGTTGAGTTCGACTTCCGCTTTCGGTACGGGCCATGTGTACCAGTGGTCGCCTATCCACTGATACTGTGTTCCGCCGGAAGATATTGCGCCCCATACCACCTGCGGATATCGCTGTCCGAATTTCGTTGTGTGCAGTGTCCGCCATCGCATTTCGTCGAAAAAGTTCACGCCTTCGTTCACAAATTCGCGGCGTCGCTCGTCGCGCACATAATTGCGGGCAACGTTTTTGTCGGCAAAATAGGCGTCCATTGTCGGCATCCCCGCGCGGTCGCGAACAGCTTTTACTTTTGCTTTTGCGCCCGACAGGTCGTCAAGTTCAACCAGCGCTTCCGCCCACATCAGCAGCACGTCGGCGTAACGGATGATGATTTCGTCCACCGGATTGTCCTGTCTGCGCTGATATTCCAGCCCTTCGCCTACAAACTTGCGGTGTATGTACATGAATTTCGCGTTTGCGTTTGCCGACCCCGTCGGTAGCATGCCTTCGGTACCCGCCGCCACACCTTCGGCGGCAGCATTGTCGAAATAGACTTTGGCAGGAGCAGGCCAGCGCAGAACGTAGTCGCCTTCAGCCGTCGAATTGCTGTTTACTCCTCTGAACGTGGAGTAGGGAGTGATTACATTGTAGCCCAGACGCGGGTCGCGGTTTTCGTATGCGGCGCGAATACGGATTTCGTTCCCTTCGGTCAGATACAAATCCTTGACCGCCTGCGACGATAATGTGTTCAGCTGAGTATTGACGCCGGAGGTAACGTTCGCCAGAATCGGATTCCCGTTATATAGCCGGTCGCGTATGAAAAACACCTTGCGGTCGTCGACCGACAGGGAATTCCACTGCGGGAAATAATCCGCCCAGTTGAACGGTTTGACGGTACTGTTGTTTACCTTCACCTCGTACAAATCGACCACTGCCGGCGCAATCTGCAAGTCCGTCCAGCAGCCGCGGCCGTCCTTCGAGCCTGCCTGAAACGGCGCGCAGTATTTCTGTAGACGCGAACCGTATCCCGCCGGATCTTCGATATACTGCACGCTGAGTATCATTTCCTCGCAGCGTTCGTTGGCGAGTTTAAACAGCTGCTTGTAGTCGTTGGAAGTGCCTGTGGGAGCAAACAGTTTGTAGCCGCAGTCGCCCACCTTGGCAAAGTCGGCTACGGCTTTCTGATAATCTTTCGTAATCAGATAGGTCCTGCCCCTGAGCGCATACGCCGCACCTCTGCTCACACGTCCTTCGCCCTGAATCTGATTGTCGGGCAAAGCCGGTTCGTCGATGGCTTCCGTAAGATCGGCAATGACCTGCGCCCATACGTCGGCTTCCGGCGTCTGAGCGCGGTCGCATTCCGAAGGCGAAACCGGTTCGAGATAAAGCGGAACACCCAGACCGTTGCCTCCGAACAGTTCGTTGAGGCGCGAATAGAAGAATGCGCGAAGCACCTTGCATTCGGCAACCAGACGTCCCTTTTTTTCGTCGGACATCGGCGCGCCGGGTATGTGTGCGATGGCGTCGTTGGCGCGATGAATACCGTCGTAGCACCATTTCCATGTAAACGAAAAACGGGTATTGCCCGGATTGACGCTTTCGGTAAACAGATTGTCGATGCCGTACGAACCCTGTCCGCTCATGCCCAGAACGTCGAAACCGTAATAGCCGATGCTGACGCTTTCGCCGACAATACCCCCGCCCTGCAAGGGTCGTTGCAGCGAATAGTAAACGCCGATTACTCCCTGGTTAACCAGTTCTTCGCTTGTCCACATGGTTCCGCTGGAAATTTGATTGTTCGGCGCGGTTTCCAGTATCTCCGTACATGCGGACGGTCCGCACAGCAGAACGGCGGTCAATATAAAATAATATATTTTTTTCATATTTCCTTTAAATTAATAATGTTTAAAAAGTAATTGTTATCCCGCCCGAAAACATTCTTGCAATGGGATACACGTTGATACCCCCGCCAAGTTCGGGGTCTACGCCTGGAAAGTCCCTGTCGGCAATGGTCAGCAGGTTTTCTCCGGATACAAAGATGCGCAGATTGCTTATCTTAATCGGATTGACCCATTTCTTAGGCAAAGTATAGCCTACTTGCAGCGTTTTCAGTTTCAGGTATGACGAATTGTACAAGTAAAAAATATTCGACACCATAGACGAACTTCCGGACAGCAGACGCGGATATTTTCCGTTCACATTTGCCGAAGGGTCGGCAGCGGGGTCGTAGTTGTCGTAATCCTCATGTGCTTTCACTGCGTCGTACGAATAGTACAGACTTGTGGCGTCGGCAGGCAGCGCGTCGTTGAGGCTCGTCAGTATCGAATAGTTTACGCCTCTGGAATTGATGTAATGATATGAGCCGAGCCGTCCCGCCCAGGTCATGTTCAAATCTATTCCTTTCCATTCGGCAAAGAGATTCAATCCGACAATCCATTTCGGCGTGCTCGACTTGCCGATAAACTCGCGGTCGTCGTCGTTGCCGTATTTCCCGTCGCCGTTTGCATCAGCCATAATCATTTCTCCGTACCAGAGGCTGCCGGCATTTGCCTGCACTGTTTTGAGATTATTGTTGAACGTATGACCTTCGGCAATCATTGCCTTCACCCATTCGAGGTCGGCTTTTGTACGAATCATGCCGTCTTTGGGACCTCCGTTCGGATTCACCGTTCCGTCGGGA
>JAISSE010000166.1 GCA_031273285.1 Prevotellaceae bacterium | reverse complement strand
AGAGGGAAAGGTCGGCGCAACCGCGAGGCAGTCTCAAAAATATGGCAGATAATGCAGATTTTTAAACAGATAACAATCCGGGTTTTTCTATTAAATCTGCATGTCGAATTACTTTTCGGGCAGCCTTTTTTTTTGTTCGGCACGGGTTGTGCTGCACTGCCGGCAACGATTTCTGCCATTTTGTCAGGTTTTTTATTTCGGCACATACTTTGCTTGCATGTTTACAAAAATGTAATTGTATAAAATATATTTGACATGAAAGGCAAAATTGGTGTTACGACGGAAAACATTTTTCCGATTATAAAAAAGTTTTTATATTCCGACCATGAGATATTTCTCAGAGAAATCGTATCGAACGCGATAGATGCGACGAAAAAACTGCAGGCTCTCTCGTTGTCGGGCGAATTTAAAGGCGATACGGGCGAACTGTCCGTAAAAATTTCGCTGGATAAAAAGAAAAAGACCCTGACGGTATCCGACAGCGGTATCGGTATGACGGAAGAGGAAATCGAAAAGTATATCAATCAGATAGCTTTTTCGGGCGCCGAGGATTTTCTGAAAAAATACAGGGACAAAACGAATATCATAGGGCATTTCGGCTTGGGTTTCTATTCCGCCTTTATGGTTTCGGACGAGGTGGAAATCATCACAAAATCGTATAAGGACGCTCCCGCCGTACACTGGACATGCGACGGCTCGCCGGAATATGCGACGGAAGAAGCCGACAGAACCGAACGCGGCACGGACATAATTCTCCACATATCGGATGATAATGAGGAATTTCTGTCGGAAGACAGAATAAAGGGTCTGCTGAACAAATACTGCAAATTCCTGCCCGTGCCTGTGATTTTCGGCAGGGAACAGGAATGGAAAGACGGGAAATATGTCGATACGGACAGGGATTCGGTTATCAACGACACCAGCCCTCTGTGGACTCGCACACCGTCCGAATTGAAAGACGGGGATTACATGAAGTTCTACAAGGACTTGTATCCCATGAGCGACGACCCTCTGTTTTACATTCATCTGAATGTCGATTATCCGTTCAGTCTGACCGGTATTCTGTATTTTCCCAAAGTAAAAAGCAATATTGATTTTCAGAAAAACAAAATCCAGCTGTATTCCAGTCAGGTGTTTGTTACGGATTCGGTGGAAGGCGTTGTCCCCGATTTCCTTACGCTGCTGCACGGCGTTCTGGATTCTCCCGATATTCCGCTCAACGTGTCGCGCAGTTATCTGCAAAACGACTCGAATGTAAGGAAAATATCGGGTCATATTACCAAAAAGGTCTCCGACCGTCTTCAGGACATATTCAAAAACGACAGAGCCAAGTTTGAAAGCAAATGGGATGATCTGAAGCTGTTTATAGAGTACGGCATGGTAACGGACGAAAAATTCTGCGAGAGAGCCGTAAAATTCTGTCTGCTCAAAAATACCGACAGCAAATATTTTACTTTTGATGAATACAAAAAGTTAATCGAACCGGAACAGAAGGATAAAAACAAGACTCTTATATATCTGTATGCCTCGGACATCAAGGCGCAATACGGGTTTATCAACTCCGCAAAAGCCAGGGGTTACGATGTGCTGCTGATGGACGGGCAGCTGGACGCGCATTTTATCAGTAAAATGGAAGAAACGTGGAAAAATTCGCGTTTTGTTCGGGTGGATTCCGATGTTATCGACAAACTGATTGAAAAAGACGTGCTTCGGGAATCCGGACTGTCGAGCGAACAGACGGATTTGCTGCGTCCCGTTTTCGAAGCCAACAGTCCCGACGGAGAGGAAAAATATTTTGTTGCCTTCGAATCTCTGGACGAAAACGACGCTCCGGTAATAATCACTCAAAACGAGTTTATGCGTCGCATGAAAGACATGTCGGCTACGGGCGGCGGCGGTTATTCGTTCTACGGGCAAATGGGCGACATGCTGAATGTCGTGATAAATGTCAACCATCCTCTGATACTGGAAATAAACGGGAATCTTGAAAAAGACCTGTCGGATACGTTAAAGCCCGTGCAGGAAAACATTTCCCGGACGCAACTCCGGCTGGATGAACTCAATGAACGGAAAAAAGATAAAAAGGAAGAGGAAATCCCGCAGTCGCTGAAAGACGAACTGGAAGAAACGGGAAAATCTTTGGACGAGGCTAAAAAACAGAAGGAAAATATTTTGACCGAATACGGCAAACAAAATAAATTAGCCAAACAACTGTTCGATCTGGCTTTGCTGGCAAACAACAGGCTGACGGGTTCGGAACTCGACAAATTTGTGAAACGAAGTATCGAACTGTTGAAATAGCCGGTTTTCCCGACTGAAAATTGCGGTAGAAATCGATGTAATTTTGTTGTTCATACCTTTATCCGGATGTTCGTGACGAATATCCGGATTTTTTTTTGATTGCGCCGGAGTTGGAAAAAGCAGGATGCCGGTTTTAAGGATATTCGTATGTCATTACCGTTTTAGATGTAACTTCTGCGTTTTATATTTTAACCGTTTCTTTTATTTATCTGCGCAAATCCGTATAATCTGCGTCATCGACATTGTATAGACACAACGCGCCGTGTCTCCACGGCTTTTGATTTATTTTGTCGACCGATATTATTTTGTACTGGACATGTTTATTCCGTTTCGCAAACCACTCTGAATCCTATCCTGATACAGTCCGACAGCCACCAGATGCTTTGCGGCGACTGCGGGTCGGTTTTCAGCCATTCTTTCGTGCGGGAATAATCCCTGCTTGC
>JAISSE010000071.1 GCA_031273285.1 Prevotellaceae bacterium | reverse complement strand
GATATAAAATATCTGGGTAAAAATATTTCCGATATATTGAACATGTCGATAGATGAAGCGATAGAATTATTCGGATCCGCCGATGACGAAACTTCGCAAAAGATAGCCCGGAAACTCACAGTACTGCAAAATGTCGGCTTGGGATACATCAAACTCGGACAGTCTTCGAGCACGCTTTCGGGCGGAGAAAGTCAGAGGGTCAAACTTGCTTTTTTTCTTTTGAAGGAAGACAATCAGGAGCCTACACTGTTTATTTTCGACGAACCCACGACGGGTCTGCACCTGCACGATATCCGCAAACTGATGGACTCGCTGAGCGCCTTAGTCGAAAAAGGTCATTCGGTAATCGTGATCGAACATAATCCCGACGTCATAAAATGTGCGGACAGAATCATCGACCTTGGTCCCGAAGGAGGCGAAAACGGCGGCTATCTGATATTCGAAGGCACTCCCGAAGAACTGATTAACTGCAGGGAGTCTTATACGGGAAAATATCTGAAAAACAAACTTTGACGGGGGTGGTCGCAAAAGAGATTCGGCTCGCAGATGACGCGGTAATTGCAGAGACACGGCGCGCCCCGTCTCTACGGCGACAAGGGCGTTCGTGGTGTTCCCTTTCCCTTTCAACCCTGACAAGGTTTTGAACCCTGTTTATCGTTTATAGTTCATCGTTTATAGTTCATCGTTCCTCGGCAAAACCCGTCCAAAAACCTGCAATATGATTCGATTCGGTTGAATTCGTCGGCGGGAACAGGGGTATTTCGCGGCTGACAATCGGATTGAAAATCAGTTTTTTTTGAGACGGACAGATGTAAAATTTCCGTAATTCCCGTTTATTTCCTAACTTGCGCCGTTTTGTCGGATGATGCGGCTGTCGAAATTTATTGTTGCGATTTTAAACTACGGCAGCGTTTTTCAATCAAAGGACAACGGGATTTTTATGATGATAAAAAAAATTGTATTTCTTTCGGTCGCTTCAATACTCTGGTTTTCATGCGAAACGGAACATAAACAGAAGGAGGTTCCCCTCGTGGAGGCGGGAACGAAAAAACTGTATCTGTCGGATATAAAGGATTATCTGAGTAATCTCTCTCCTGCCGACAGTCTGACTATCCTGACGGATTATGTGAACAAATGGGCTAAAAATCAGGCTGTGCTGCTTCATGCCGAAAATACTCTCTCCGAACGCGAAAAGGATTTGAGCAAGGAAATCGACGATTACCGAACATCCCTGCTGGTGCATAAATACGAACAGTCCTATATCCGGGACAAAATGGATACAACCGTAAGTTCCACCGAGATAGAACGGTTCTACAACGACAATCCCGACAATTTCCAGCTGCCCGGAGTACTGGTGAAAGCTCTGTATATCAAAGTAACCAATGATTTTAAGGATATAGATAAAATACGCAGTCTTTATCGATCGAACAGGGAAAAAGATATTGAAGAACTGGGAACGATTGCCATGCACGGAGCCGAAGCATACGGCGCCTTCAACGGCGAATGGATAGATTTGGGCGAGCTGACTGCCTCGCTGCCCGGCACCGCAGAGACATACGAAAACAGGGCTATCAGAGTGAAATCCATAGAAGACAGCGACGAGCGATACACTTATTTCATCAAAATAAACGACATCTCGATGAAAGGAACCGTCGCGCCTCTGGAACACGTGCAGTCCAATATAAAAAATATAATTCTGAACCGCAGAAAAACCGATCTGATTCGGCAAATGGAAAATTCCGCATTTAACGATGCAATTAATAGAAACGAAATAAAATTTAACAGATTAAAATGATATTGTTATGATAAAAAAAATAACGGCGACAGTCGTTTTTACTTTTGTGATGTTTTCATTCCTTCATGCGCAGGTTTCCCTCGACAAGGTGGTTGCGATTATAGGCAACGAGGCTATTCTCGAATCGGATATAGACATGCTGTACAAAGACCTGCAAATGCAGGGCGGTTTCGCAAATCTCAAGGAAGGCGACCCCAGATGTCAGATTCTCAAAATATTCATCGACCAGAAACTGCTGGTGGCACAGGCGAAACAGGACAGTCTGGTTCCAAATACCGAGAATATCCACAATAACGTGGACAGGAAAATCGCGGCTATGATAGCTCAATACGGCAAGGACGAGCTGGAAGCGTATTTCAAGAAATCGATAGAGCAGTTTCGCGAGGAAAGCCTTGACTTTCAGCTGGAACAGGCGTTTGCAAATTCGATGCAGAGCGCTATTGTCAAAAAAATAAAAATCACTCCCAAAGAGGTGGAGAAATTTTTTCACACGATGAGCAACGACAGCGTCCCGATTATTATCCCCGACCAGTATGTGATTTACGAAATAGTGAAGAAACCGAACTCGGAAAAAGCCATCCTTGACGTCAAGGAGAAACTGCTCGGTCTGCGGAAACGCATTGTCGAAGGAGAAAAATTCCAGACTTTGGCGACCCTGTATTCCGAAGACGACAAAACGGCTCCCCGCGGCGGAGAATGGGGACTTGGCGCGCTGGAAAGCAATGTCGCGCCCATCCGTTTGGCGCTAAGCAATATGCGCATCGGGCAGGTGTCGAAAATCATAGAATCGGAATACGGATTTCATATACTTCAACTGCTGGAAAAACAGGATGAAACGGGTCTTGTCAATTACCGTCAGATTTTGTTGAAACCGAAATACAGTCTTGAAGACCAGGCTATCGGCTTTGCGCGTCTGGATTCCATCGTTACAAAAATCAATGCCGACAGCATTACGTTCGAAAGAGCCGCGCTGAAATATTCCGAAAATGAAAAATCCAGCGCAGGCAACGGTTTGATGGTGAACAGCAGCGAATATTCCATGGAAATACGGACTTCGTTTTACAAGGACGAGCTTAATCCCGACGATTTCAGGGCGCTCGAACATCTCGAAACGGGAGAAATATCCAAGCCCTATGCGGCAACGGATGTGAAATCGGGCAGCGTGCAGTATAAAGTCATTATGCTGAAGGAATTTATCCCCGCGCATACGATTAATCTGAAAGACGATTTCAACCATGTATCAAGGATGTACGAAAATAAAAAACAAACCGACGCCATCGAAGAATGGGTGTCGAAAAAGGCGAAAACCGAATATATCCGTATAAACGAAAAATACAGACAATGTCCTTTTGTTGATTCCTCATGGGTGTTTTAAGCTGATATTTCCGCAGATATGAGAAACATAATAATTACAGTACTGTGTTTTATCCCCGTTCTGCTTGTTGCGCAGGTCGAACGGGATTCCATATCTTCGGATTCGCAGCCGAAAAAAAAAATAGTCATACACAACAGCGACCTCACCCGGCAGACGGAAGCGGATTCCGGTACCGTTCTGCGGTTCTGGCATAATGTCGAAATGGAACACAACGGCGTGGTCATGGCGTGCGACAGTGCAACGCTGTATCCGAACGGAATATTCGACGCCTTCGGGCATACGAAAGTTACAAACGGCACTACGGTCATCACGGGCGATATGATGACATACAACGAAAATACCGGCGATGCGAATGTCAGAGGCAGAATAGTGTATCTGACCGATGGAAGTTCGACCCTGAAAACAACCAAGATAGATTTCAACACCGAAACGGAGATCGGCTATTTCGCTCACGAAGGCGTCATTGTCGATTCGTTCAGAACTCTGGAATCGCAAAAAGGCTATTATTATTCCAAAACCAAGGACTTTGTGTTTATCGGACAGGTGCAGTCCGATACGAAAGATTATGTACTGAAATCGGATTCAATGATATATAATACCGATACAAAACTTTTCACTTTCCATTCGAACACTCACATCTGGGCGGAAAACGGATATCTCTACTGCGATAAAGGCTGGTATAACAGCGACGCGGACATCATGTTCTTTCACCGCAACTCATATATACTGTCATCGAAACAAGAAATATTTGCCGACAGCATCTATTACGAAAACATCGGCAGGAAAGGGCGGCTGTATTCGAATATACAGGTCGTGGACACTTCGCAGCGAACGATTGCCATGGCGGATTTTGCCGATTTCGACATGAACACAGAAGATTTCAGGATGCGTAAAAATCCGTCAGTCATACTGTACGACGACAGCGACTCGGTTTTTGTGCGGGGCGACACGCTCTATTCGGTAACACGGAAAATCGAAAGACGCGCGCCGGCGAAGAATGATTCCGTGTCTATGCCGAAACTTAACCGTCCCGATACCGTTCGCGGTGAAATGCCCCGAAAAACAGACATTCGCAACGCTACTCCGAGCAGACCCCTGAATCCCCGAAATCCCGCTTCCAGAATTTCGGGACCCAACAGTAACGGTTTTTATAACGGTTATTATTTCGACAATTATATCGACACGACAGCCGTAACGCCCCCGTCCGATTCTATTTCGGATATAAACAGTCTGTCGCCCGACATGCCGCATCCTACCCTGACGCTCCCGTCCGATTCCGTTCCCGGAGACACGGTAAACCGTGTCGCGGATACGGTACAGTTTGCCGACAGCACGTACAAGGAACTGTTTGCCTTCAAAAATGTAAAACTGTACCGAACGGATTTTCAACTCATCGGCGATTCGATGTATTTCAACACTCTCGATTCGATATGGAAAGTGTATCGCGACCCGATTCTGTGGGACGGAAAAAAGATGCAGATAGCATCGGATTCGATGAAATTTTTTATGAAAAACGGTGAGATGGAACATGCCGATTTCGCCGGAAACGCCATGCTTGTCGCTCCCGAAGGCGACCCCGACAGCACGATATATTTCAATCAGATAAAATCCAAAAGCATGAAAGTGCGCATGAGCAACAGGAAACTGAACTCCTTCGAAGCTCTCGGAAACGTGCAGACGCTCGCCTTTTCGCTTACGGATTTCATAATGAATAAAGCCGAATCAACGTCGCTTAAAATACTGTTCGAATCGGGACGAATGCGCCGCATAACATATTACGAGCATGTGCCGGCAAGCAACATTCCGCTGGTTCTTGTCAGAGAGGACGAAATAAAATTGCCGGGCTACAAATGGGCAATCGATTTGCGTCCGAAATCGCGCGACGACGTACTGAACAGGATTTTACGCCCGTCGGAAAGAACGGAACGGGAGGCGTTGCCAAAACCCGATTTCCCGATAACAAAAAGAATAGACGAAATTGAATTGAAAATTAAAAATTAAAAATTACGAAAGGCAGTCAATTACGGGGGTAAAAAAAAGCAGCCTCGATGAGGCTGCAGATTTTTTTATTAAAAACGGAACGGGAGTTCCGGTTAAAACGGAACGGGAGTTCCGGATGCAAAGATAGTAAATAATTAATAATTGAAAATTAAAATTACAAAATACTGATTAAGAAACAAATAATTTTAGAAGTAAACAGCAATGAACAGAACAGTTATTGAAAAATGGGCGGACACTGTAACCCCATTCTATTATTATGACCTCGATTTATTGAGACAGACCGTCGAAACCGCAAAAAAAGAGGCGGATCGCAGAGGATATATTCTGCATTATGCGACAAAGGCGAATGCCAATCCCAAACTGCTGAAAATTATTTTTGCCGCGGGATTCGGCACCGACTGTGTCAGCGGAAATGAAATTCTGCGCTCTCTGGAATGCGGCGCCGACCCGGGACAGATAACATTTGCCGGAGTGGGCAAAACGGATGCCGAAATAAACATCGGGCTTGACAACGGCATCTTCACTTTCAACTGCGAATCCATTCCCGAAATGGAGAACATCAACAGGCTGGCGGAAGCGAAGGGGAAAACCGCCGACGTGTCGATACGCATAAATCCCGATGTCGATGCAAAAACGCACGAATACATTTCGACAGGCAAAAAGGAAAACAAATTCGGAATCAGCGCCTGGGATTTCGACAAAGTAATCGCGAAGCTGAAAGTCCTGAAAAATCTGAATCTCATATCCCTGCATTTCCATGTCGGGTCGCAGATAACGGACATGAGCGTCTTTGCGGAAGTGTGTCTGCGGGTAAACAGTTTCAATCAGTGGTTTAAAGAACAGGGTTTCGACCTCGCGCATATCAATGTCGGCGGCGGACTGGGAATAGACTATCAGACGCCCGACAGGAATCCGATACCCGATTTTGCGGCTTATTTTGCAGTATTCGAACAAAATCTGAAACTCTATCCGGGACAGAAACTGCACTTCGAACCCGGACGCTCCATTGTCGCGCAGTGCGGGTCGCTCATATCCCGCGTGCTGTATGTCAAGGAAGGGAAAACAAAGGATTTCGTCATTGTCGATGCCGGCATGAGCGATTTAATCCGACCGGCTCTCTATCACGCGCATCATCATATCGAAAATCTTTCGTCCGACGGCGCGGAAAAAATATACGACGTGGTGGGTCCGATATGCGAATCGTCCGACTGCTTCGACAAAGACGTTCCCCTGCCCGAAACAAAGCGAGGCGATTTCATCGCCCTGCGGTCGGCGGGAGCCTACGGCGAAGTTATGGCGTCGCAGTACAATCTGCGCTTAATACCCGACTCGGTGTTTTAGTCAATTACGAATTAGAAATCACGAATTACGGTTTTCACCGGCACGCATTTCACCGGCACGCGGATGAAAACCGTAATTTAGAATCTGCGAAAATCCATTAAATCTGCGTCATCTGCGTGCCGCTGAAAGCCGTAATTTGTAATTCGTAATTTTTAATTGATTTTCGAAAAAGTCGTTACCTTTGCAACCGGAATCGTAATTTGTAATTTATAATTGATTTTGATTTTGATTTTGGAAAATTTTGATTTTTGGAACGCACAAAACTTCGTGTTGTGGACGGTTTCGGCGGTTGTGTCTGTTTCTTTTTTGATTCAGATGTACTATTATATATTTGTCTTTCGCAGGGTCGGACTGAAAACCGGGAAATACGCTTCAAGCCATGCGGACGAACCCGTATCAGTAATAGTCTGTGTGAAAAACGAGGACGAGAATCTGTCGAAATTTCTACCCCTGATTTCGGAACAGAACTATCCCGAATATGAGATAATCGTGGTAAACGACAATTCGACGGATAATACCGACGAAGTGTTGAAGTCGGCACAGGCGCGGTATCCGCATTTGCAGGTAAGAAATTTAGTCTCGAACAGCCACGTTCACGGGCAGTCCGTAGTCTTGGGCGTCGGGATTAAGGCGGCAAAATATGACCGGCTGGCGGTAACGGACGTCAATTGCCGACCGTCGGCGAACTGGCTTCATTCCCTTTCATTCGGTTTTGACCGCGACATTGTTACAGCCTACACGCGCTGCACAGCCGTCGGTATGTCCGGCAGAATAGCGAATTACTTCGACGCTCTGTTCGAACTCGGATATGCCCTGAACGGAAAACCGTACACCGCTGCCGGCGGGAATACCGCTTTCCGGAAGGAACTGTTTTTCAATAAAGGATTCAATCCCCTGCTGAGGAAACCCGAAAAAGTGGAGCGGGTATTTTTCAATTCGGTGATGAACGGAAACAATACCGCCGTCGTTTTGCTGCCCGACGCAATCGTCGAATCGGAAAAGACCGTTTCGTTCGGCGACCGGTGCAGGGAATGTTCCGGAGAACTGTTTACCCGACGACTGTTTCGCAAAGGCACCCGGCATCTCAGACTGCCGGAGATTGTTTCCCGCGCCCTGTTCTATCCCGCCTGCATCGCCGCGGCAGTCTTGTCCGCCGACGTGATATGGATGTGGACTTCGGTGGCGGGGATATTTTTGACGCGGCTGACAGTCCAGATATTTGTATTCAACTCGACACAGAAAGCCCTGGGTGAAAAGAAAATGGTGTTCGCCACTCTTGTCCGGGATTTTTATTTCATTTTTGTGTATCTCTACATTTTTCTGCTGATTAAACATCGGAAAGCAATCAAGTATCAATGAAAAAGGACGTACTCAAACGGCTTGCAAAGGATACCGGCATCTACGGGATGAGTTCGATTCTCGCACGCACGCTGAATTTTTTTCTTCTGCCGGTATATACGCGGCTGTTGAGCGAAGGTGATTACGGTATTTATACGGAAATATTCGCATATCTGGCATTTATTCAGGTTGTGCTTGTGTTCGGCATGGAGACGGGTTTTTTCCGTTTTGCTTCACGCGACGGATACGATTCGGGCAAAGTCTTTTCCACCGTTTCGACTTTTCTGCTGATTGTGTCTTCGGTATTTTTTTTCCTGTGCCTGATATTTTCGGAGCGGATAGCTTCGGGAAGAAATTATTATCCCGTCGCGGTGGTATATGCGGCGGGGATTCTTGCAATCGACGCTTTTACGTCCGTCTTTTTCGCACGGCTGCGATACGAACGCAAAGCCCTGAAATTTGCCGCGTACCGTTCGGTCAAAATATTGTCGGAAGTGTTTTTCAATCTCCTGTTTCTGTATCTGCTGCCGAAATATTTTGCCGCACGTCCGCAATCGGCGCTGCTGAATTTTTTCACACCCGAAGCCTCATACATATATATCCTTGCCGCGGTATTTTGCAGCTGCGTGGTGTCGCTGCTGCTCTTTGCGCCGGAAATAATCCGCACAAAATACGGAATCCATCTTCCCTATCTGAAAGTGATTGTCATATATTCGCTGCCGCTGATGCTCGCCGGACTTCAGGGTACGCTGAATGATTTTATCGACAGGTTTCTTTTCCGGTATCTTGCGCCCGAAAACGGCACGACCTGGGAGGAGCAGCTGGGGATATTCGGCGCGGCGGCAAAACTTGCGGTGATAATGTCGCTGTTTGTGCAGATGTTCCGCTATGCCGCCGAACCGTATTTCTTTGCGGAAGCGTCGAAATCGGACATAAAACCCGTTTATGCGAAAGTGATGAAATATTTCACGGTGTTCTGCGTCTTCATATTTCTGGCAATAAATTTCTATTCCGACATACTGCAATACATTCTGGGAAAAAATTTCCGTTCGGGGATGATTGTCCTGCCGGTGATGCTTTTTGCCTACATGCTTTCGGGAATCAACCAGAATGTCTCGATGTGGTATAAACTTGCGTCCAAAACGGGAATGGCAATAGCGGTAACTTTCGCGGGACTGCTGACTGCCGTTGTCATAAACGTCCTGTTCATGCCTAAATACAGCTATATGGCGGCAGCATGGGGACATGTCGCAAGTTATGCGGTCATGATTCTGCTCAGCTGGCAACTGTCCAAACGATACTACAAAATACCGTACCGGTGGACGTCGATAATATTATACCTGACCGCGGGAATAGCGCTGTTCTTCGCAAGCAGAATCATGAAAACTTCTTCCGTCGCGCTCAACCTGACCCTGAACACGATATTGCTGCTTCTGTTCGCTTTCTTCGTCGTGAAAAAAGAGAGAAAGTCGGTTTAATTGAAAATTGAAAATTGAAAATTGAAAATGCCGGACAGTGTCAGCTGACGCTAATTTTTACAGGACGTTTAAATCATGCTTTGTATTACGCCTAAGGATTTGTTCACAAATAAACGATACATTAGCGGAAAAACAAACACATTCCGTCCCTGACGGGACGGTCGTTTGTGACTGATGTTGTTTTCTACCGACATTCTGTCCCTGACGGGACATGGTCGCGGCATTGCCCGTCCCGTCAGGGACGGAATGTTGGTAGAATGGAATATCACCCACCACGATTAACCGTCCCGTCAGGGACGGAATGTGAATAAATGTATCGTTTATTTTTGTACAATGCCTAAGAACCCGTCGCGCAACCGCAATACGTTGTCCTGCATTTTCAATTTTCAATTTTCAATTTTCAATTTTTCGCAATATGTTCTTCCAGTATCTTTACCGTTTCGGTGTAACCGTTCTCGGCTGCGGACATCAACGCCGTCTTGCCCTTACTGTCGGTGGCGTTCACATTCGCTCCTTTCTCCAGCAATATCTTTACCGTTTCGGTCTGCCCTTCGGTGGCTGCGGACATCAGCGCCGTCATGCCGTTCTTCGACGTGGCGTTTACATGCGCTCCGTTCGCCAGAAGGAGCTTTACCGTTTCAGTGTAACCGAACCAGGAGGCAGACCTCAGCGCCGACAAGCCATCCTTCGACGTGGCGTTAATATTCGCTCCTTTCGCCAGTAAAATCTTTACCGTTTCGGTGTGATTGAATAAGGCTGCGGATATCAGCGCCGTCCAGCCGGCATTGTCGGCGGCGTTCACATCGGCTTTTTTTTCCGACAATATCCTTACCGTTTCGGAATGACCGTTCGTGGACGCCTTCATCAGTGCCGTTCGACCGTCATTGTCCGCGGCGTTTACATCTGCTTTTTTCGCCAGCAATATCATTACCGTTTCTGGATGATCGTTCTCGGATGCGAATATCAGCGCCGTCGAGCCGTCATTGTCCGCGGCGTTCACATCAGCTTTTTTCGCCAGCAATATCTGTACCGTTTCGGCATGACCCTCGGCGGCTGCAAGCATCAGCGCCGTCAGACCGTCATTGTCCGCGGCATTTACATGTGCTCCTTTCGTCAGCATGATTTTCACCGGTTCGGCATGTCCCTCGGCGGGTTCGGACATCAGCTCCGTCGGGCAGTCATTGTCCACGACGCTTACATTCGCTCCCTTCGCCAGCAGAATCTTTACCGTTTCGGAGTGCCCCTTCTCGGATGCCGACATCAGCGCCGTCCGTCCGGCGCTGTCCCTTGCGTTCGCATCCGCTCCTTTCTTCAACAGCATCTTTACCGTTTCGGTGCGACCGTATATGGATGCGGACATCAACGCAGTCAAGCCGTTCTTCAGCGTGGCGTTCATATCAGCTCCGTTCGCCAGCAGGGTCTTTGCCGTTTCGGTGTAACCGTATATGGATGCGGCGATCAGTGCCGTCAAGCCGTTATCTTCCGAGTAGTTCACATCCGCTCCCTTCTCCAGCAATATCTTTGCCGTTTCGGTATGCCCTGCTATGGAAGCCTTCATCAGCGCCGTCATGCCGGAATTGTTCGCGGCATTTATATCCGCTCCTTTCTCCAGCAATATCCTTACTGTTTCGGAATGACCGTTAGCGGACGCAAACTCCAGCGCCGTCATGCCGTCACTGTCCGCGGCGTTCACGTTCGCTTTTTTCTCCAGTAAGATTTTTACCGTTTCGGTATGACCATCCGCGGATGCAAACATCAGCGCCGTAGTGTCATTCTCTTCCGTGGCGTTCACATCCGCTCCTTTCGCCAGCAGGAGCTTTACCGTTTCGGTGTAACCATTCCGGGATGCAAACATCAGCACCGTAAAACCGTTCTCCAGCGTGGCGTTCACATTCGCTCC
>JAISSE010000051.1 GCA_031273285.1 Prevotellaceae bacterium | reverse complement strand
ATTTAGCCAAAATAAACTAATTTTGCACCGTGTTTTTATATATACAAACAGGATTAAATGGTTAAAATACTGGGAATCGAATCATCTTGCGACGACACTTCGGCTGCTGTGATATGCGGCAGAACGTTGTTATCGAACGTTATTGCAAGTCAGAAAGTACACGAAAAATATGGCGGCGTCATTCCGGAACTGGCGTCCAGAGTACATCAGCAAAACATTATCCCTGTGGTGGATACGGCTTTAAAAGAAGCAAATATCGCGAAAAGCGATTTGGATGCGATTGCATGCACCATAGGACCCGGACTGATGGGGTCGCTGTTGGTCGGCGTCTCGTTTGCCAAGGGTTTGGCAGCTTCGCTCGACATCCCTCTGATTGAAGTAAATCATTTGCAGGGACATGTACTTTCCCATTTTTTGGAAGAACGGGATAAATCCAAAGTTTTTCCGTCCCTGCCTTTTCTGTGCCTGCTGGTCTCCGGAGGACACACTCAAATTATTGTAGTCAAGGATTATCTGGATTTTGAAATAACAGGCGGGACTATTGACGATGCCGCCGGCGAAGCGTTCGACAAATGCGCCAAAGTCATGGGATTGCCGTATCCGGGCGGTCCGGTGATTGATTCGCTGGCAAAAGCGGGCAATCCCGATGCTTTTTCTTTTGCAAAGCCGCAGGTCGCGGATTTGAATTACAGTTTCAGCGGTTTAAAAACATCCTTTCTGTATTTTCTGCAAAAAAAAGTTGCGGCGAATCCCGATTTTATCGAAGAAAATAAAGCCGATTTGTGCGCTTCCATACAGGCGACCATCATCAATATACTGATGGACAAGCTGATGAAAGCCGTCTCCAAAACCGGAATCAAGGACGTGGCAATTGCGGGAGGCGTTTCCGCCAATTCCGGATTGGGTGACAGGCTGCGTCGCGACGGGGAAAAATACGGATGGAACGTGTTTGTTCCCGAACGTAAATTCACAACGGACAATGCGGCAATGATCGCAATCACAGGATATTTCAAGTATCAAAAATCCCTGTTTGCCGCTCTCGATGCGGTACCCCTGGTCAGGATGCCGGATACGAAGAGTTTTGGATAAAAAACAGCCGAATTTCGCTGCATCTGTCCGAATATTGCGCCGGTTTTCACAAATATTATTTTAAATAATTACCAATCCGACAATGATATATAAAAAAAAGCATAAAATATTTGCACGATTCGAAAAAAAAAGTATAACTTTGGGCAGTTTTGTAAATGTAAACATTGTTATTATATGAAAAAGAAGATTTACATTATTGTAACGATAGTGGTTTTGGCGGTGATTGGATGGATATTCTTCTACTCGGGGTCAAAAGATACGGTAAATCAAATAGTTAAAGTTCAGAAAGGACTTTTTGAAATCGTTGTAAGTACAACGGGGGAACTTCAGGCTCTGAATATGGAGAACATCGAAGCTCCCGAAGAACTTCGCGGGCGAAATGTACGCATCAGCGATATAAAAATTATGGATCTGATACCCGAAGGCACCGTGGTGGATTCCGGCGATTATGTGGGCGCGCTTGACAGATCAAGTTTGGATAATACCATGAAAACCACGGAAACGGAGCTGGAACAGATTAAAACCCAATACGAAAATGCGCTTGTCGATACGTCCCTGAATCTCCGGCAGATGAGGGATAATATTCAAAATCTGCTTTTTACCGTGGAAGAATCAAAGATAACCATGGAACAGAGCATGTACGAGCCGCCGGCAACACAGCGCAAGGCAAAAAACGACTACGACAAGGCGGTGCGCACTTACGAACAGGAAGTGCAAAGATACGCTCTCCGTCAGGAACAGGAATTGGGCAAGATACGGGACATACAGATAAAACTGTCGAGAAAAGAAGACGAATACAAGGACATGCTTCACCTTATCAGCCGGTTCACTATCTATGCTCCGAAACCCGGAATGGTGATTTATCTTAAAGAATGGGGCGGAGCCAAACGAAAAGTCGGTTCGACCATATCTCCCTGGGATCGCACGATTGCAACCCTGCCCGATTTGTCGGTGATGGTATCCAAAACGTATGTCAATGAGGTTGATATAAGCAAAATACAGGTGGGTCAGACGGTCAGGCTGGGCGTTGACGCTTTCCCCGACAGAAAATATACCGGAGTGGTAACGGATGTTGCAAATGTCGGCGAACAATTAAAAAATTCGGATGCGAAAGTATTTGAAGTACTTGTCCGTATGCACCAGTCGGATTCGATATTGCGCCCCTCGATGACAACATCAAACGAAATTTTGATTGCTACGATTCCGGACGTCCTGTTTGTTTCGCTGGAAGCAATGCACGCCGACAGCGTTCCTTTTGTCTATCGTACCAACGGTAAAAAACAGGTCGTTATCCCCGGCGAAATGAACGATAATTTCAGAATCATCGAACAGGGACTGGAAGAAGGCGACGAGGTATATCTTTCGACGCCCGAATTTCCCGAACGTTTTGGATTAGAGGGCGAAGAACTTGTCAGGATACTTCAGGAACGGGAAGCGCAAAAAAAGGAAGAAGCTCTCCGGCAGGAGCGTGAAAGAGAACGCAATACCGTCAGGCGCGGCGGCGGCAACGGGTTCAGTATGCCCGGTGGCGGTGGTATGGTGCCGGGCGGCGGCGGTAACCGCAATCGCGGCGGCGGCGGTGGCGTCGGAGCGCGCAGAAACTGATAGTTGCGAATTAATATAATTTAAAAAAGAAATAATCATGTTGCAACGTTATATGCACGATATAATTATTGCCCTTGAAGCAATCATGAGCAATAAACTGAAATCAATGCTTACTGCCCTGGGTATAATTTTCGGAGTGGCGGCGGTTATCAGTATGCTGGCAATCGGAAACGGCGCCCAGCAGGAAATTCTGGAGCAGATAAAAATGGTGGGCGTCAATAATATAGTCATAGTTCCGGTGGTTAACGAAAATAAAGAATCATCCGAGGAAGGAGAATCCCAGTCAAAGAAATTTTCGCCCGGACTGACTCTGGCAGATGCAAGAGCCATCCGAGACGTCATTCCCGGAGTTGAAAATATCAGTCCCGAAGTAAGTTACAGTTCCGCCCTGCAATACAACGGCATCAGATATTCCGCCAAAGTACAGGGTGTAGCCGTAGATTATTTCAAACTGTACAATCTTCCGCTCGAAGCGGGAGTATATTTCAACGAAGAACAGGATAAATACGGCATACCCGTCTGTGTAATAGGCAGTAATGTGCGATCGAAATTTTTTAACGAAACCGATCCTCTGGGAAAGTTCATCAAATTCGGAAATATATGGCTTAAAGTTATAGGTGTGCTTAAAAAAACGGACATAACCGTAAGTTCTTTCGACAATGCGGGCGTCAATGTGTACAATGATAATATTTTTGTCCCCGTTACGACTGTCCTTCTGCGATATAACAACAGGGCGACGGTCAACAAACCATCGTCGTCGGGCAGTGTAATTTCGTTTTCCGGAGGCGGTATCTTTATTCGCGCTTCAACCGGAAGCGAAAGCAGCGCCGAGACCAATTACAATCAGCTGGACAGAATCATAGTTCAGATGGCCGAAACCGAAACTCTGAACCCGACAACCGAAGTATTAAGCCGGATGATGCTCCGAAGGCATCAGGGAGTGAAAGACTACGAAATCACCGTTCCGGAAATGCTGCTCAAACAACAGCAGCGAACAAAGGATATTTTCAACATAGTGCTGGGCGCAATTGCAGGTATTTCGCTGTTAGTCGGCGGTATAGGGATTATGAACATCATGTTTGCCTCCGTGATGGAGCGGATCAAGGAAATCGGCACAAGGCTTGCCATAGGAGCAAAAAAAGCGGATATCATAGCCCAGTTTCTTTCCGAAGCAATACTTATCAGCGTCAGCGGGGGTTTAATCGGGGTAATACTCGGCATAGTCCTGTCGTACCTCATAACGGCGATGTTCGAAATAAAAACCATAGTGTCCGTACTTTCGGTAATTTTGGCTTTCGGTATTTCTGCCGCCGTCGGGGTCATTTTCGGATATGCGCCCGCTAAAAAAGCGTCGGAACGCGACCCCATAGAGTCGTTGAGATACGAATAACAATTATCGATTAAGTAATTATGTATCAATATGACGTACAGATACGGACACGTTACAGCGAGACCGACAAAATGGGAGTTATATATCATGCCAACTATATCAACTACTATGAGATAGCACGTACCGAAATGTTGCGGAATACCGGAATCTATTCATATACCGAAATGGAATCCGGCGGGATAATGATGCCGGTAGTGGAGATTCGGAGCAAATATATCCTGCCTGCATATTATGATGAAAATCTGACAATAAGAGTGAGTATCAAAGAAATGCCGACTGCAAAAATCACCTTTTGCTACGAAATATTTAACGAAAAACAGGA
>JAISSE010000050.1 GCA_031273285.1 Prevotellaceae bacterium | reverse complement strand
TTTGTGAATATAGGTGCAGGGCTGGGAATCAGTCTGGGAGCGTTTAACATTCACGCGATGACCGACAATCTTCTGGCGCTTTTCAATCCGTTCCCGCACACATACGTAACCGTTCAATTCGGAATAAATTTCAAATTCGGCTGCGGTGAAGGCGGCGGTGGTGGCGGCAAGTCTAAAAAATTCACCAGTGTGCCATGCCCTTCTTTTGGACATTCCCCGTCGAACAGCGGTTCGATACCATGTGCTTCGGGTAAAAGACGATAGATGCAATGAAATTGGTCAAAGTTTACAGCAGCGCGGTTTTTGGAATCAATTCGACCCTGATAACCATTGAAACAAGCGCCTCAACGGGCGTAAATTTTCACCTTGTAGGTTTGCCGGACAATGCGGTCAGAGAAAGTCTGCAAAGAATATATACGGCTCTTAAAGCCAACAATCTAAATACGCCGCAGAAGAAGATTGTCATCAACATGGCTCCGGCGGATATAAAGAAGGAAGGCGCAGCCTACGACCTTCCTCTGGCAATAAGCCTGCTCGCCGCCAACGATAAAATACCCGATACCGAACTGGCAAAGTATATTGTCATGGGCGAACTTGCTCTTGACGGCGAACTAAGACCCATCAAAGGCGCCTTGCCCATAGCGATAATGGCACGGGAATCGGGATTTGAGGGATTTATACTGCCCGAAGCAAACGCAAAGGAAGCCGCTGTTGTCGATAAACTGAAAGTGTACGGAGCGAAAAATATCGGAGAGGTTGTTGATTTTTTTGCCGGAAACAACAGTCTTCAGCCTGTTGTCGTCAATACCAGAGAAGAATTTTACAACAATATGTCGATATACGACGCCGATTTTGCCGACGTCAGAGGGCAGGAAAATGTAAAGCGGGCTATGGAAATTGCCGCAGCCGGCGGTCATAATATAATCATGATAGGTCCGCCGGGCGCAGGAAAAACAATGCTTGCAAAACGGCTGGCGTCCATCATTCCTCCGCTTACGCTGCACGAAGCACTTGAAACGACTAAAATTCATTCCGTTGCCGGAAAAATCGAACGCAATTCAAGCCTTATTTCCCAACGTCCGTTCAGAGCGCCGCATCACACGATTTCGGATATTGCGCTTGTGGGTGGAGGAACCGTGCCGCAGCCCGGAGAGATTTCGCTTGCCCACAATGGAGTGCTGTTTTTGGACGAGCTGCCCGAATTTCGTCGCAGTGTGCTGGAAGTCATGCGACAACCGCTGGAAGAAAGAAAAATTATTATTTCCAGAGCGAAATTCACAGTTGAATATCCGGCAAACTTCATGCTGGCAGCCTCGATGAATCCCTGTCCCTGCGGGTTTTATAATCATCCCGATAAAAAATGCGTCTGCCCTCCGGGAGCAGTCAAAAAATATTTGTCCCGTATATCGGGACCTCTGTTAGACCGCATAGACATACATATAGAAGTGGTGCCGGTGCCTTTTGAAAAACTTTCGGAGAAATCCGTCGCCGAAAACAGTTCTACCGTCAGAGAAAGGGTAATTGCCGCACGCGAAATTCAACGCAAAAGGTTTGACAATCACAAGGGAATATATTGCAATGCAATGATGGGCAGTACTTTGTTGAGAAAATACTGCGAACTGGATGTTGCAGGTTCGAATCTTATAAAAATGGCAATGGAACGTTTCGGACTGTCGGCACGGGCATACGACCGGATTTTGAAAGTCGCAAGAACAATTGCCGACCTCGGCGAATCGGGAAATATTCTTCCGCGACATCTTGCCGAAGCAATCAATTACAGAAATCTGGACAGAGAAGGCTGGGCAGGATAATGCCGAGGCTGTCCCGAAAGCAATTCGGCACGCGGATAACGCAGATTTTAAGGATTTACGCAGATTATTTATGGCGTTTATTTTTATTTATCTGCGTAAATCCCTAAAATCCGCGTCGTCCGCGTGCTTTTGAGACAACACTTTCTCTCAACTCTCAACTCTCAATTTATTGGTATTTGCTTCGTGCCCAGGCATCTTTAATACCTATCTTCACCAATTTATCTTTCACATCGTCGGCTTCTGTTTTTGTCTTGAAGAAGCCTACAAAATATTTATATTTTCCGGCATCAAGTTTGTATTTGACTTCCAGCTTCAATTGTGTAGTTATCTTCACAAAATCGGGCTGTTTCAAATCAAGCACGCCGAGTGCGGCAATTTGAACTATATACGCTCCGTCGTCGGAAACAGCAATGCCTCCGTCGGACGACTGCGACTGTGTCGTTTGCCGGCTGGTAACAGGCTGTGTTGTTTGTGTTTGCGTTTGCGACTGTGAGGGCGGCGCGGTCGTCGGCTTTGTCGCTGTTGGCTGTGCGGTTGCCGGCTGTTGCGTTACGCCTGTTTTTGTTGTACCGGTTTGCGGTTTTGCAGTTGTTTGCGGAGCGACATTTATCCGCGAATATTCCAACTCTTTCTGAGTGTCGATTCTGGTTACGGTATATGTAATTCTGTTATTAAGTTTACGTTCGTCATTCGAAATGGGATTTTTTACCAGCGGATTTTGGCGTCCCATACCCTGCGGCTTGATTAATTGCGCCGGAGAAACTTTTTTTGACACTAAATAATCTCTCACCTCATTAACCCGATATTGCGACAGATTTTTTGCTATATCCGTCTTATATGCCACATCCACATACCCTTTGAGTAATATGATGCAATAAGGATTACGGATAAACATGTCGGCTATGCGGTCCAGTTCCCTGTACGAATTTGTCAGAAGATTGGGTTTGTCTTCCTGAAAATCTATGTTGGATATAATGATTTCCTTACCGACCTCGAATCTTTGCAGGGCAAAATCCAAATCGTGTCCGTTGGCTTTATTGTACTCGAACTTTTGGCTGCTGTTGGCAACGCGAACTTCCCTGCTGTCCCAGAAATATCCTTTGGGATTAACTCTTACCGTATAATCGGTGTTGCTTGTCAGGTTCGCAAATTTATATATGCCGCTCGGATCGACGTTTGCGGTTTGCTGTATCACTCCGTCGGCAATCAATATTACCGTCGTGCCTTCCAGTGTCGAAAGGGTCTCTATGTCATACACTTTTCCCGAAATCACCGACGCATTGCCTTTCATGTTAAAATCAAGGTTGATACCGCTTTCCCTGCTAATCCGTGCAAATAAATCGCCGAGGCTTGTAAACGTTTTTTCGTCGGGAGCATATCCCGCCACCGAAGCTGCCAGTCTGTATGTCGTATTCGGTCGAACGGGAATGGCAAAATCACCGTTAATGTCGGACATGACTTTGGTGAGCGATTTGTTTTCGATAAACAGTTCCAGCGACACATTGGATATGGGCGCTCCCGTGTTTTCGTCCTTTACCGTTCCCACAATAGTAAGATTACTCGGAAATCCCTCGAATCTGTATATGTCGTCTCCCGTTTTCAGACTTCGCGAACTGACCAGCATACCCTCTTTTTTGTCGAGCCTCATAATCAGATTATAATCATCGGCGGTAGAGTTGAAAGGAGTACCGAGGTTTATCGGTCTTTCGAATCCCGAACTTGTAATTTTGGCAACATAAATATCCATTCCGCCCATTCCTATTCTCCCGTCCGAGGCAAAAAAGAGGTATCCGTCGGAAATATGCGGATAAACTTCGTTGCCGGGCGTATTGATATTGTCGCCGGCATTGACCGGCACACTGTTCCACGCATCGCCGACTCGCGATATGTACCAGATGTCGCTTTTCCCCTTGCCTCCGGGCATTTTGGAGGTAAAGTAGATACGGTCTCCTTCGGCGTTTATGAACGGATGCCCGATGGGTTCGCCCTGACTTTGAACTTCGATTTTTTCGTTCTTTTGCCATTTGTTATTAACGATTTGCATCGAATATATGTATGCTTTTTTACCGTCGGATCGTGTGTAATACGCCTGTTTCGAATAAGGGTCGTAAGTCATGGTTCCGTCGTCCGAAAAATCTTTCATCTTGCTCAGTTCCTGCAATTCTTTCGCACTGTTGTAGTTTCCGTCGCTTCCCGTCGCCAGCCATACCGAAGTTTTGGCAAGTCCTTCTTTCGTATATGCCTGTTTCTGTTTCTTTTCGGGTATGGTTCTGTCCGAATATCTGCCCGCGTCTTCCTCTTCTTCCTCATCCGACGCCGATGCCGAAGAGGTAGTTCTTGTTGATGAAAATATCAGCGATTCATTGAAATAGCTTACTCCAAACTCATTTTTGCGGGAGTTGACTCTGGTACCCAGAGGTTCCAGTTTGAACAGGGACAGGTTTTGCTGATTCTCTTTTGCAAACTTTACCGAAGCAATTTTAATATCAATGGAATTGTCGCCCGGATTAGCAAGAGCGTATGATTCATACGACGATTTTGCCTCGTCCATTTTCCCCAGTTTCAGTTGCACATCCCCAAGCATCAGATATGCATCTGCCGGCATATAACCCTGTTTGATGGCATCGCTCAGGTTTTTTTCCGCAAGGACGACATCATTCAGCCGATAGTACGACACCCCTATACGATATTTATACAATGCTTTTTCCGAAGGATTTTCCTCGGTTTCCAAAGCCGCCTTATACCTGTCGATGGCATTGAGATAGTCTCCGGCAGCGAAATATTTATCTGCCTTTTTCGATTCTTTGTTTGCCGCATTCAAAATGCCCGCAAACAATAACGCACATACAATAAACGTAACTCTCATCACTGCAATTTACTTTTAGTAATCGAACGCAAAATTATAAAAAATATACTAATATTCAAGTATATCAACCGAATTTTAACAAATATTATCCAATATCTATTTTTTTTAACATAAAATAGCAATCCGTGAAATTATCTAAAGCGCTAAAAATACATAAATTACATTGTTTACGGATAGGATTTGAATTGTTATCCCGAATTGTTTTTTTTTAATAAAAATTATGTTGAACCGTTTCTCAAACCGCGTTTATTACCCCGTTTTGCGGATTTTTTCTGTCTTTTTTTCGATATTTTATTTTAACCGGATAACAGCCGAACAGATATTCTGCCGAAAATTACAGCAATTTTACAGATAAAGGGCAACTCCTACGGAGTTAGGTGTTGGCTGTTGCCGCTACCCCGCACTGCGCTCGCCTGCGGCTCGTTTGTACGGGGTTATCAATATTGAAGACCTACGGTCTTTCTGTACTTCGCCGTAATCTTACCCCTAATCCGGAGAAGCCGGAACCAAAAAATATTCTGCCGAAAATTACAGCAATTTTACAAATAAGATACCGACAATGCACCTGATTTAACGTAAACTTTGCATGTGGTGAAATAGACTTTGCATGTGGTGAAGTAGACTTTGCATGTGTTGAAGTAGACTTTGCATGTGTTGAAGTAAGGTTTGCATGTGCTGAAAACGGGGATTTGCAGGGACGGAAACGACAATTTTTGCAAGTGTGTAATCACATAGATATGAATGAGTTCACGATTTTTCGGATATTAAATATTTGTTTATATCAATTTTGTATTACTTTTGCATTTTATGAAAACGATATTAGTTGGTTTTATTATAAATATGATTTTATGTGTGGAATAGTCGGAGCTTTTGATTTTAAACAGGCTGCAAGCAGTCTGAGGCCGCAGGTGCTGGCAATGTCTAAGAAAATCAGGCACAGAGGACCTGACTGGTCGGGAATATATTGCGGGGATAATGCCATACTTGCGCATGAGCGCTTGGCAATTGTTGACCCCCAATCGGGCAAACAGCCTTTGTTTTCTCCCGACGGCAAAGTAATTTTAGCTGTCAACGGAGAGATTTACAATCATCTGGAGATACGGGAACGTCAAGCCGGTACATATAATTTTTTGACAAAATCGGATTGCGAAGTGATTATCTCCCTGTATAAGGAAAAGGGAGTGAATTTTCTGGAAGATATCAGCGGTATCTTCGCCTTTGCCCTGTATGACGAAGAAACGGACAGTTATCTGATTGCCCGCGACCCCATCGGGGTGATTCCCCTGTATATGGGCTGGGACGCGCAGGGCGTTTTCTATGTCGCTTCCGAACTAAAAGCTCTGGAAGGATATTGCGACAGAATAGAATCTTTTCCTCCGGGACATTACTTATACAGCAAGGACGGTCATCTGACAAAATGGTATAAGCGCGACTGGATGGAATATGATAACGTAAAAGACAATACAACAGACATACAGGAATTGCGCGAAGCGCTGGAAGCGGCGGTCAAACGGCAGCTGATGACCGACGTGCCTTACGGAGTACTGCTTTCGGGAGGTCTGGATTCGTCCATTGTCTCGGCTATCGCCAAAAAATATGCCGACAAAAGAATCGAAACAAACGGGATTCAGCAGGCGTGGTGGCCCCAGCTGCATTCGTTTGCAATAGGTCTGGAAGGTTCGCCCGATTTGGTTGCCGCTCAAAAGGTTGCGGACTATATCGGAACCATACATCACGAAGTGTATTTCACCATTCAGGAGGGTCTGGACGCCGTGCGCGATGTCATTTATCATATCGAGACCTATGATGTAACTACCGTTCGCGCTTCTACGCCCATGTATCTGCTGGCGCGGGTGATACGTTCGATGGGTATCAAAATGGTGCTTTCGGGCGAAGGTTCCGACGAAATTTTCGGCGGTTATCTGTATTTCCACAAAGCGCCTGACGCCAAAGCCCTGCACGAAGAAACAATCAGGAAACTGGACAAACTGTATTTATACGACTGTCTGCGAGCCAACAAATCACTGGCTGCATGGGGCGTCGAAGGACGGGTTCCTTTTCTCGACAAGGAGTTTCTGGATGTAGCCATGCGTCTGAATCCCGAAGATAAATTAAGCGGATTGAAAGGCAGAATGGAGAAATGGATTCTGCGCAAGGCTTTCGAAGACATCCTGCCGGAAAGCGTAACATGGCGTCAGAAAGAGCAGTTTTCCGACGGAGTGGGATACAACTGGATTGATACTTTGAAAAACATTGCTTCCTCGCTAATCAGCGACGAGCAGTTTGCCGAAGCGGAGAAACGTTTCCCCGTCAATCCTCCCCTGTCGAAAGAAGAATACCATTACCGTTCAATATATGAAGAACTGTTTCCTTCCGATTCGGCGGCAAAAACGGTTCCGTCGGTTCCAAGCATCGCATGCAGCACGCCGATTGCGCTGGAATGGGACGAGGCATTCAAGAAGCTGATTGACCCTTCAGGAAGGTCGGTGAAATCGGTGCACAACGATTCGTATTAACGGAAAACAATCGCGGCGGTAACAAAGGAAACAATAGCCATTACGGTCATTGTCAAGATATATGACGGGTTTCTATGCAGTCGGTTTCTTGCTCTGAAACTTTCGAAGAATCCCGTGATAACCGGAACGAGCAGAATCAAAACGATAAACAGCGGCATGTAAATTGCCGTATGCAAATTGCCCGGCACAACGCAAAGCACGGTAAGTGTCGAATATACGGCGGCTTTGATGCAGGTTGTGATATGTATCAATGCCAAATCGAATCCGCTGTAATCCAAAATCATTACTTCATGTACCATTGTCAGCTCCAGATGCGTGCGAGGGTCGTCCACAGGCAGGCGTCCGGTTTCGACCAGCAGCATCAGGAAAAAAGCGAATGCGGCAAGCATCCCGGGGATAGCGGCGCTCAGGCTCGGCATGTCGAAGAAACCGAATATCTCCGCAAAAGAATTATGTCCGGTCAGCATGGCGAATGTCCCCGCGAGCACAAAGAAAGCAGGTTCCGCCAGCATTCCGTATAATGCTTCCCGCGCAGCCCCCATTCCCTCGAATGACGAAGCGGTGTCCAAAGCTCCCAGTATCATGGCAAATCGCCCCAAAGCCAACAGATAGGCAAACAGGACAAAGTCGCCGGGGAACGATATTACGGTGCCGCATTTTCCGAAAGGCGCCATCAGCAGGGCTATCAATACGGCAACAAAACTCACCGCAGGCGCAAGCTGAAAGATTTTGCCCGAATCGACGCTTATCACTTCGCCCTTGCGGAACAGAAGCACCAGATTATACACCGTCTGCAAAATTTTCGGACCTTTCCTTCCGCTAAGAATACTCCGCGTTCGTCCCAAAATACCGTGGAAGACAGCGGCAAAAGCAAGTATCAACAGTACGGACAGCATGGCAGATTACGAAATAATGTCGAAGTTTGTGTACGGAACAAGAGCCTTCGGGATGACGATTCCGCTGTCCGTCTGGTTGTTTTCCAGCAAGGCGGCTACAATTCTGGGCAGAGCGAGCGAACTCCCGTTCAGGGTATGCAGCGGTTCCGTTTTCTTTTGCTGTGTTTTATATCTTAACTTCAATCTGTTTGCCTGAAAAGACTCGAAATTGGATACGGAACTTACTTCCAGCCAGCGCTCCTGTGCTGCGGAATATACCTCAAAGTCGTATGTCAGAGCGGAATGAAAGCTCATATCTCCTCCGCACAGACGGAGGATTCTGTATGGGAGTTCCAACTTTTTGACAAGTTCTTCAACATGCGCCACCATTTCGTCCAGAGCGATATAGGAGCGTTCGGGTTGCGAAATCTGCACAATTTCCACCTTGTCGAACTGATGCAAGCGGTTTAGTCCTCTTACATCTTTCCCGTAAGAACCGGCTTCACGCCTGAAACAGGGAGTGTAAGCGGTCATTTTCACAGGCAGTGCGTCTTCTTTCACAATCACATCCCTGTAGAGGTTTGTTACCGGCACTTCGGCTGTGGGAATCAGATAAAAATTGTCTGCGCCGATATAATACATCTGACCTTCCTTGTCGGGCAGTTGACCTGTGCCGAATCCCGAATCTTCGTTCACCATCAACGGCGGCTGTATTTCAAGATAACCTTTTTCGGTGTTGTGGTCGAGGAACATGGCGATCAAAGCCCGTTGCAGTTTTGCGCCTTTGCCCTTATAAACGGGAAATCCCGCTCCGGTGAGTTTATTTCCGGCGTCGAAATCTATAAGTTCGTATTTTGATGTAAGTTCCCAATGCGGCAATTTAGGATTGAGTTCCGGGATTGTTCCTCCGGTTTTTACCACGATATTATCGTTTGCCGATTTTCCCGCCGGAACCGATTCGTGCGGAAGATTAGGCAACTGAACAAGTTTTTCGTACAGCCGTTTTTCCAATTGTGCAACTTCCGCGTCTAATTCCGCCGATTTGATTTTAAATTGTGCAGATTCCTCTCCTGCATTTTGTTTCACGGCTTCGGCTTCCTCGTGTTTGCCTTCTTTTTTCAGGATACCTATACGGGTTCCGGCATCTTTTGCCACACGATTTTGTTCTGCCAAAAGCTTTTCCAGCTCCATTTGTTTTCTTTTGCGGTTTGTTTCGATGAGAATAATTTCATCAACAATTCCTGCCGCATTTAATCCTTTAACGGCTAATCGGGCAATCACAAAGTCCCTGTTATTCTCTATTGTCCTTACAGTAAGCATAATTTTAAATATTTTAAAGGTTCAAAGGTAATACATTTTTTGAACTATGAACGTTTAAGGACTTTAAAGTCTTTAAAGTCCTTAAAGACCTTGAACAAAAAGACGCTCCCCGTTCATCGTTCATCGTTCATCGTTCTTTTTTGATTTCTTCTTTTTTGATTTGTCTAATAATTTGTCCGTTGGCGGTTAATCCTTCGATGATTACCGAATAGGTTGTTTCGGTGTCGGCGGTATAAAATTCAAATTCGGCGTTGCCGTCCGACAGGACGACATTCGGTTTCCAAAATATTGTTGTACGGCGGTCGATACCTGTTTTTGATTCTTCGGTTTCGTATTTCGGGGAATAAAATTCGGCGGCGGCGCTGTATCCTTTCGGGAACAGGGATTTTATATTAAATTTAATTCTGTCCTTTGTAATTTCGCCTGTTTTAGTGGTGATAATTATGGCTCCTCCTGCGCCTCTGGAGCCAAGTACGGCGGCTTCGGCGCCTTTCATTACTTCAATGCGATCGACGTCCCGTATTTCGATATCGTCTAATCGAAAATCGTCCCAGATAACGTCATCGACAATAAATACCGGAGGCGTTGAGGAGCCGCGTATCGAGACCTTATCGCCCGAAATCCAGATGCCGGAGAGAAGCATCAGCGCATGGGCGAGGTTGGTGGCGTTGGCAAACTTGTCGGACGAAATGCCGGTATTCATCATGGAGGAGTAAATGGAGCCGGAATTGGGCTTTGGTTTTTGTCCTGTGATTGTTACCGATTCCAAAACGATGCTTCGCAGTCCGTATTCGTCGGTATATTTCCGGTCGGATTTTTCGACATATTTCCTGAATAAACTGTCGAATCCAAATTCCGGTACGGGAAAAGTTTCCACCGGAGGGAAAGTTTCGGGGTCTAAAAGCAGTTCGACATAAGCGCCGCCTTTTTTGCTCAAAGCCTGCACAACGCAGAGAGTGCTGTCGGGATATTCGAATCCGTTGAAGAAGAAGCGTCCGTTTTCGTCGGTTTGCGTCATGCTGATATGCCCTTCCTGCGGAGCGAGGAGCGACACCGGATTATTGACCTTAACTTTTCTGCCTATGACCTGTTTCACCGTCCCCGAAATTTCCTGTCCAAGTTCCAGAAACTGCGAGGGTCGTTCGACGGAATCCGCCAAAACTGCGGGGATGTTATACCGTCGCCATCCTTGCGTTATCATCAGCACGTCGGCGGCGCTTGCGTTGTTAAGATAATATTCCGGAGATTCGACGTATCCCTTAATATCGGAACAAAGCAAAAGGTTGGAAAGTATTGTGAACGTTGTGTCGGGCGCAACGTCGCTGTCGTCGGTAACGGCAACCGAAAAGTTTCCCGTAAGGGGATTGTCGGCGGCGTCGGTAACGCGGACTTTTGCCGAAACACGTTCTTTGCTTGCATAGGCGGTTTTATCGACGGACAGTGTTGTTCGAGTCAATTCATCTTGGTTTAAACAAAAAGCAAGGCGTTCGCTTAGCGGATTCATTTTATCGTCCAACAGTAAAATTTGTACAACTCCCGACGGAAACATTGATTTGTCGATTGAAACCGTGTTTTGTGACGACCATTTTCCTGAAAATATAACCATCCCTCTGACATGTATAAAGAGATTGAGCGGCTGTTCCCTAAACTCGCGACCTTTAAGGAGGGTGATATACAGTTTGTTTTTGCTCCAGTTGGTTTTCAGGACGCAGGCATCGGCTTTGGAGGCAGGCAATTGAAAGCGTTTTTCGTTTCCCGCCTTATTTTTGCATACAGCCTGATATTTTTGTCCCTTTTCGGGGAAAAACGAGAATGAACCCATTCCCTTATATATCGATTGAAAAGTGACGATTGGATTGCCTTTATCGTCGAAAACCTCTCCGCTCACATCCTCCGACAGTCCGTTTGAGTTCAGCGCCTTAAATCCAAGTCGGCAAAGTGCGTTATCGACCAAATATCCCCCTTCGGGGAAAAAGGCGACGTCAAATTCGCTGCTCGCCGCAGGAACGGGGATATATTTCTTATATTTACGTTCATTACAATCAAATTCCACATATATGGTTTGCTGTTTACCGGGAATGATTTTAAACGAAAATTTGTCTTCAACGTCAAGTTTCTTCATATTTCCGGTATCAATCCTGACGGTGAGATTTTTTACTTCAACGGGTTGATTTTCGTAATCGAGGAATTGCACACTCACCGAACCTCGTTTTTCTTCAATGGCAAACTGCGGGTTTATTTGAAGCGCAAAAGCCTGCGGGTCGGCGACAAATATCTTTTTTTGAAAGAAATAATCCGGTCTGTTGCGCATAAAATTGGTGTATGCCCTAATCAGATACGTACCTTCGGGGAGATCTTCCCGAAGCGATATTTTGTTGTGAAACAGGCTGTCTTCATCGGGTCGGATTTTGTTTCTGACGATCAGTTCGCCCGCAGGACTAATCAGTTCCACATAAATGTACCTGCTTGCAAACGCCGGTCGATGCAAAACGGCTTCAACAAGAAACGCCCTGAACCAGATTTGCTCTCCGGAAACGTATATCGTTTTGTCGGTGTGGAGATAAACCTTTTCCTGCGGAAACGATTTCAATTGCCTGTACATCTTTTCTTCAAAAGGATTTTCCTCCTGAACGTTAGTTTTTTGCGCTTCAATCTCCTGCCCGAAAAGCGATACGGAACAGAAGAGAATAATAAGTGTCAAATATGCCTTCATAATATACAAAATGTTTCGCCAAAGATAACGCTTTTTTTTAATTATGAATTATAAATTATGAATTATGAATGGCTTTAACGGGGAACAATGAACGGGAAGCGTTTTGCGTTTAAGGTCTTTAAAGACCTGACAGGGATTCTAAACCCTGTTGTTAGGGGGCGCCGTCATCAGAAATGACTTTCCCGTTCAGCATAGCGTATAGCTACGCTGAACGGGAGATTTTTGTCGAACGCCTCTTTCGCAACTTGCGAAAAGCTCATTTTGGTTTTAAAATGACTTTCGCAAGTTGCGAAAAGCCCATTTTGGTTTTAAATGACTTTCGCAAGTTGCGAAAAGCCCATTTTGGTTTTAAAATGACTTTCGCAACTTGCGAAAAGCCCATTTTGGTTTTAAATGATTTTCGCAACTTGCGAAAAGCCCCCGTTCGGCGTAGCGTCCCGCTACGCCGAACAGTGGGGCGCCAAGCAGCCCGAAGGGCTTAATTTTCATAACCGCAGGTCATCGACCTGCGGAAGCCACCTCCCGAACAACTGCCTGAAAGGCAGGACTAAAATTAGTCCTGCCTTTGACTACGTCGAACTTACGTTTCAGGCAGAAATATATCGTTGTATATTCCGCAGGTCGATGACCTGCGGTTATGAAAATCAAGCCCTTCGGGCTGTAGCTACGCCTAAGCTAAGCAGACTACCGTTCTACGTAGCGTCATTGCTACAGCGCAGCCGGAAACCATAGCGCCTCAAAATAAGATTTAGCCGTTTTTTTTCGATGAAAAAAAAGAATTAGGCGGCTCCGGTATCACCGTCGTAAAGTTTCCGTGAGGAATAATGACTTCCGGCAAATTGGACTGACTTTCAGATTATTTTCCCGTCCATCGCCTGACATATTACTTCCACGTCTCTGTCTCCCGACAGGAGACAGCGTTGTCTCCTGTCAGGAGACAGTGTTACCTCCTGACAGAAGACAGTGTTACCTCCTGACAGAAGACGCCACTGTGTACAGGCGCTACCTAACGTTAGATATAGGCGCTATCTAACGTTAGATACAGGCGCTACCTAACGTTAGATACAGGCGCTATCTAACGTTAGATACAAGCGCTATCTAACGTTAGATATAGGCGCTATCTAACGTTAGATACAGGCGCTATCTAACGTTAGATACAGGCGCTACCTAACGTTAGATACAGGCGCTACCTAACGTTAGATACAGGCGCTATCTAACGTTAGATACAGGCGCTATCTAAAAAAACGCAGGGACGAAAATCATCCGTCCCTGCGATTGTTCTTTTCCAGCGTGTCGATTTAACAAAAGGGAACTCCATCCATAGCGCCTCAAAATAAGATTTAGCCTACAATTGTTTGGTCTCGACAAGCTGCTTGTTTGGTCTCGACAAGCTGCTTGTTTGGTCTCGACAAGCTGCTTGTTTAGTCTCGACAAGCTGCTTGTTTGGTCTCGACAAGCAGCTTGTTTAGTCTCGACAAGCTGCTTGTTTGGT
>JAISSE010000327.1 GCA_031273285.1 Prevotellaceae bacterium | reverse complement strand
GTTTTTTACGGATATAAAAATCACCGCAAAACAGACAAATATCCCGACGAAAGACCGATATTTCGGACTTTCCCGACATCCCGAAGCAACCGACAACGGACGGTTCACCCTGCAAAACTCCGGTCAAACCGTTGCAGCGGTATTTGCTGCGCCGCAAACATCTCTGCAAAACTTTTCGATGGGGTTTGTTACGCCGCAAACTCCTCTGCAAAACTTTTCGATGGGGTTTGTTACGCCGCAAACTCCTCTGCAAAACTTTTCGAAGGGGTTTGTTACGCCGCAAACACCTCTGCAAAACTTTTCGACGGGGTTTGTTACGCCGCAAACCCCATTGCAAAACTTTTCGATGGGGTTTGCTACGCCGCAAACCCCTCTGCAACGCTTTTCGGGGCTGTTTGCAAGGCTGCAAACCGTGTTGCATCACAAAACGACGACGTCAAAATCGGAAACGATAAACTATATTCGGTAATCCCAAAAGGACGGAACTTCATCCTTCATACATCATCGTTCATCGTTTTTAGTTTATAGTTCATCGTTCATCGTTATTTCGAGTTTGCCTTGTAGTATTTAATCATTTTTGGGATTACCGCCGCGAGGTCGCCCACGATTGAATAATCGGCAATTTGATTTATCGGAGCGCTGGGGTCGCTGTTGATTGAAATAATCATTGCCGACTCCTGCATACCTGCGGTATGTTGCACCTGACCCGATATTCCGCAGGCGATGTACAGTTTCGGACGCACCGTAACTCCCGTTTGCCCCACCTGACGGGCGTGGTCGGCATAACCCGCGTCCACCGCCGCACGCGAAGCGCCGACTTCGCCACCGAGTACGGACGCAAATTCGAACAGCAAGTCGAAATTCTCTTTCGAACCGACGCCATAACCTCCCGAAACGATTATCGGAGCGCCTTTGATATCTATCTTGCGTTCTTCGAGATGTCTTTCGATTATCGAAATCACAAAATCTTCGTCCTTAACATATTTGCCGACGTCTATTGTCCTTGTTTCGCCGGTTTTCGCTTCCGCGAGTTTTTCCTTGCGCATCACGCCTTCGCGCACCGTTGCCATTTGGGGGCGATGGTCGGGGTTGATGATTGTCGCGATGATGTTTCCACCGAAAGCGGGACGTATCTGGAGCAGTAAATCTTTGTATTCGTTGCCTTTGGTATCTTTGTGGTCGCCTATTTCGAGACTTGTGCAGTCGGCTGTCAGTCCGCTTTTCAGAGCGGAAGAAACACGCGGAGCAAGGTCGCGTCCCAGAGAAGAAGCGCCGAACAGGGCTATCTGGGGTTTTTCTTCCCTGAACAGTCCGACAACTATCGAAGTGTGAGGCAGTGTGCGGTAAGGGTCAAGACGCTCGTCGTCGGCAACATGCACGACATCGGCGCCGTATTCGTACAGCGTTTTCTCGATACCTGACAGCCGGTACCCGATAACCAGAGCTTCGAGTTTGCAGTTCAACCGCTTTGCGAGTTCGTGTCCTTTTGTGAGCAATTCGAGACTCACATCGGCAATTTTGCCTTTTTCCGTCTCGCAGTAAACAAAAATATTATTCATTGTCAAAATTTATTATTCTATCGTTTAAAATCTGTTTTATCTATTGTTTCGAAATATGCGGCGACTTTGTCCGCGTATTTTATTTCCAAATCCTTCCAGTCGTCGCTTTTCAGTATCACCAGAGAGTGAACATTGTCTTCGTCCAGACTTAGTTTCATCACCCGTATTTCAAATTCGGGCTTGATGATTTCGTCGAATTTCCTCAAAATGGAGTACCCGTCCTGCGAATCTATAACATACTTGTCTTCATCGATATAAACAACCAGTTTTTTGTTTTCGTAATCGGCGTCAATGTCGTAGGGAAGATATTCGTCGGCAAGAATGTTTACCACCTCGCAATAGTCGTCGTCCGTGGTCATCGGTATTGTAAAGAGAATTTCGAAAAGCTCTTCCGCATCAAGGCTTTCGACATCGCTGAAATCTTCAAATTCACGCAACTCGTCTTCTTCGTCGGGTTTCAGAAATTCGTCGAGTTCTTCTCTGTAGAGGTCGATATATTCTTCGGGTTTTCCTTCGAACAGTATCCTCATGTCGTTATGTGTCGGTATCATATCCGTATCCGTATTAAAATTAACACTAACCTATCGTATGATTTGCGATAAGCTCTTTCATCAAAGATTCGATATCCGCGTCGGAATCGCTGAGTTTCTTCGATTCTTTAACCTGAAAGACCACATTTTCAATCTTTTTCACCTTGGTAGGAGAACCTTTTAATCCGAACTGTTCTTCGTCGCCGTCAATTTCCGATACGCCCCATTCGGGAATATTCAGATAAGTGCGCGGCTGATAAAATTCGATATAATCGCTGTCCTGCGCCTGCAATTCGCTGACGGTCTTTGCATGTTTGTATTTCATCAAACATTTTGCATTGCGCGGTCTGCATGGCGGCGCCGAGGCATTAACGGTTACAACCAGAGGGAGTTTGCCCCTGACGGTTTCCACTCCGTGTTCCAGACGGCGCAAAACCGTTATTTCGTCGTTTTCGTACGACAGCACTTCTTCGGCATAAGTTATTTGCGGCAGTCCGAGTTTTTCGGCAACCTGAGGTCCGACCTGCGCGGTATCGCCGTCAATAGCCTGACGTCCGGCAATTATCAAGTCCGGCTTCATCTTTTTTATGGCGCACGCAAGCGCGTAGGATGTCGCCAGCGTGTCGGCGCCCGCAAATTTTCTGTCGGTCAGAAGGACGCCTCCGTCGGCGCCTCTGAACAGTCCTTCGCGGATAATGCCGGCAGCCCGTCCCGGGCCCATGGTAAGCAGCTCGACCGTTGTGCCGGGATTACCGTCTTTCAATCTCAACGCCAGTTCCAGTGCGTGCAAATCTTCGGGATTGAAAATTGCCGGCAAAGCGGCGCGGTTAACCGTTCCTTCGGCAGTCATGGCATCCTTGCCAACATTCCGCGTATCGGGAACCTGTTTTGCTAAAACAACTATTTTTAAGGGTTTAGTCATAATATTTATTTAATAATTAATCTGAAATTTCATTAATTTAACAATCTGCATTTCATAATCATGCTTGTTTGTTCGACCCTCCGAAATTCATGGGTATCACGGAGCCTGTTTTGTCATCCACTTTTATTGCTCCGTGGATTGATTCGTACTTTGAAATATTGTCCTGCAAAGCCTGTAACAGCCTTTTTGCATGTTCGGGGGTCAGAATAATCCTGCTTTTGACTTTCGCTTTGGGTATTCCCGGCATTATCCTGACAAAATCCACTACAAATTCCGATGTGGAGTGTGCTATTATCGCCAGGTTGGAATATATCCCCTGCGCCACATCTTCAGGGAGTTCAATGTTTATTCCCGTTTGATTTTCCATCACATTTTTATATTTATGTTTATAATCATTATATACAATTTATTATGTTCCCGGATTCAGCATTCCTTCGAGACTGAACCGGTTTCTGTAATCCTTTATCGCACGCTCGATTATCTCGTGCGCTTCCGCCACTCCGTAGGTCGATACAAGTTCGCATTTCGGCTTGATAACTCCGGGGATGTCCTTGTATGTTATGAAATAATGCTTTAACCGTTCAAGGACGTAACTCGGTATGTCCGAAATATCGCTGTAATCGCCATAAACGGCGTCGTTGTCCATGACTGCAATCAGTTTGTCGTCCGCCTGATTGCCGTCGATAAGTCTGAAACCGCCTATCGGACGCGCTTTCACCAGTATATCTCCATGAGTGATAACTTTTTCCGTCAGCACACAGATGTCTATCGGGTCTTCGTCGCCGTTGATATCGAATCGCCGGAGAGCTTCTCTGCTCACTTCCGCAACCAGTTCACTGCAATATGTTTGCGGAATAAATCCATAGAGAGCGGGTATGACGTTGGAATATTTCTGAGGACGGTCTATGCGAAGATAGCCGCTTATTTTGTCCACCTCGTATTTCACCGTATCGGTGGGAACAATCTCGATAAAGCATGTAACCACTCCGGGTGCGTCTTTTCCGAAACTTATCCCGTGCCAGGGATGAGATTTGTACCTCATCCCCATAAGTCGCCCAACTATGGGGTCGAAAGAATCATACATATAACATTCTCAATTTTAAATAATTTCAGCGCTTTCCCGCGGTATCCAGCCCTGACTTTTTTCGTCGTCAAGGATTATCCTGTAATAATTACCCTGTTTTTCGATTATTCTGACTTTCAGTCCTTCGTGAATGATAAACAAATCGGAACTCGAACTGTTCGGCGTGCTTTTAACCACCACTTCGGCTGAATATATAATAGCTTCCGAACGGTTCAATACATGATTCCGTTGCCGGTATCCGAGATAAAACGACGTAACGCTCAAAAACACAAGCAGACAAAATCCCGCGAAAGACAGTTTTCTTATTCTGGACGTCTGCGAAAAGATAAAGAAGAACAACAGCGTCAGCGACAGTATTATGAGCGTAAAAAATACTGTCGACCACGTGGTTCCCGAAAAAACGTTCATGACGCTGTCCAGCCATGTCGTTATGAAAACATCCTGAATCTCATCGATTTTGTCGATTTGCAGGGCTTTCACAAAATCCAGATTATGCAGAATGTCGGGATTTGTGGGGTCAAGACGTCGCGCTCTTTCGTAATTCAAATGCGCGGGTCCCAGCAAATTCTGTTTAAAACAGGCATTTCCGAGATTAAAATATATTTCGGCAGATTCTCCGTTTTCGTTTAAAATCTGCTCATACAATTGTGCCGCTTCCCTGTAATTGCCTGCGGAATAGTTGTGGTTTGCCCGATTCCACAGGGTATCGACGGGAATTACGGCGGCAATAACAGATGTTACTGATATTAAAAACGCTGAAATTGAACATATAAACCTCATCTAAATATATTTTTAATTTAAAAAACAAGTGCAAAATTACATTAATTTTGCCAATTTGATTCAAAAAATC
>JAISSE010000277.1 GCA_031273285.1 Prevotellaceae bacterium | reverse complement strand
CTTGAGGAAAAAAACAAAGCGCTTGAGAAACAGGCAAAAGAAATCGCCGAATTAAAACGTCGTTTGAATATCATGTGATTTTTTATACCTTTGTATCAATAAATCTGTATAGGATTGTATGGAACTTGTGTATTTATTTTGTGTTTTACCCTTGCTGTCGGCGATTGTCTTTTTTATTCCGAAACGGCATAAAGGGTTGTTTTCGTTGATATTACTGGCTTCAGGCGTAGTATGTTCGTTTGGCTTGCTGTACGTAAATCTTTCTGTCGACAATGTTTATTATAAGGTACAGTATTCGACAGGTTTTCTGAATCCCGTATTTTATATTGATAAACTTTCGGTGATGTTCGTAATCTTGCTGAACATTGTTTCTCTGACAGCGTTTTGGTATTCAACCGGATACCTGAAATCGTACGAAGAAAAGAAAACCGCAACGGAATTATCTCTGCATTATACGGCATATCTATGGCTATATTGCTCAATGTTAGGCGTTATACTGTTCCGCGACACAATGACTTTCCTGCTGTTTTGGGAAATGATGACGGGCGCAACATTCATTCTGGTTATTTTTGAGGGCGAAAAGAAAGAGAAACTGAAAGTTGCAATCAGCTATCTTGTGCAAATGCATATTTGCCTGTTTGTACTTTTAGCAGCGTTTTCAATTGCCGGAAAAGGCAGCTATTTCAGCGGGTTCGATGCTGTAACCGATTATTTTTCACACAACAAAAACTATCCCCTGTTTATACTCTTTTTCATTGGATTCGGTATAAAGGCAGGTTTTTTTCCGCTTCATACATGGCTTCCTGAAGTTCACCCTTCGGCGACGGGCAATGTGAGCGGATTTATGTCGGGAGCGGTTATCAAGATGGGAATTTACGGACTGTTGAGGATTGTAAATTGTTTGCAGTCCGATTTGTTTATCATTGCCCTCATTGTCCTGTCTGTATCCGGAATAACAGGTGTTTACGGCATATTCAGGGCAAGTCGGCAAACAGACATAAAAAAACTGCTCGCCTATTCGAGCATAGAAAATACAGGCATCATAGGACTTGGCATAGGAGTCGGAATAACAGGCGCCTGCTGGAACGAACCGATGCTGTGTTTTTCGGGATACGCAGGCGCTCTGTTACATGCTTTCAATCATTCGATGTTTAAATCCATGCTGTTCTTCAGCGCCGGTACGCTGTGTAAATCAACACATACGCAAATAATGGATAAAATGGGCGGCGCGATGCGTTCAATGCCTTATACGGCAATGCTTTTCCTCATCGGAGCGATTGCAATCTGCGCCCTGCCTCCTCTGAACGGATTTATTTCGGAATTTATTCTGTACAATGGTTTATTCTCTCTGTTAAGCGATATTGAACCGGCGAAAGCATTTTTGCTCCTGTTTGTCGTGCTGTTTCTGGTTTTGACAGGCGGAATGTCGATATTTGCATTCTCCAAAGCTTTCGGCATCCCCTTTCTTGGCAACAGTCGGCGTCCCGAGCATGTAAGCACCGGAGAAGATAAATCCGTGATTTTACCGCTTTTACTGCCTTTTACGATGATTTTGCTTGTGGCATTTTTTCCGTTTGTGGTTTTGGATCTCATTTCCGATATTACAAACGAGGTATTTCATGTGAACAATGTTGTCTATTATCTCGTAACATCTTCGTTACGAAATATTTGTATCGTTTCGTCGTCTTTTGTCGTTCTGACTGTCGCCGTATGGTTTCTGCGGAGACGTATTCTGTCGAACAGAATCGTTGCAAAAGCGCCGACATGGGGTTGCGGATATACTGCGCCAACTCCAAAACTGCAATACACAGCCTCTTCTTTCTCAAATAATTTGGAAAAACTGATTATTCCGTCGAAAAATACCGAAAACAGAATGGAAGCCATCGGAGAAAATGACCTGTTTCCCGCCAAACGCAAATATGGAAATGAACAATCGGTACTTAAAAAACGTTTAATCGACAACTTTTTAAAGGAAATTAATGATAAATTGTCGAAACTTGCAGTTTTTCAGACCGGAAAAATTCAGCATTATGTTTTATTTGCCCTGCTGTTTATGGCAATTATCCTTGTTCTTAGCTATTTAGATTTATTATGATAAACTGTATAAATGAAAATATGTGGCCAATTTTCATAATTGCACATTATGTAACGGTGATTATCATCTCCGCCATCATGGTACACAATCACACCAAACGCGACCCGATGCGTACAATGATGTGGGTTATAGTACTTTACTTTTTACCCGTAATAGGTCTTATCCTGTATGTATTTTTCGGGCAGAACTATCGTAAAACAAAGATATTCAGCCGTAAGGCTCTGAAAGACTTGAAATATCTCGACCGCCTGACAAGGCAACAGGTGCTGATGTTGCGCAAAAGCGAAATATTTGAGGATTATCCCGAAAAAGCAGGATTTAAAAACATCATGACTTTGCTGTTAAACAACAGTAAGGCAATTCTTACCGAATTTAACACGATAGAGATGTATCATACAGGAGCGAAAACCTTTGAGGCGATAAAAGAAGCTCTGCTGGCTGCCAAAGACCATATTCACATGGAGTTCTATATAATTGAAGACGATAAAATCGGCAACGAAATAAAGGAAATTCTGATACGTAAAGCTCTGGATGGTGTCGCTGTACGTGTAATCTACGATGACGTAGGCAGTTGGGGGCTTTCCAAAAGATATGTCAGAGAAATTCGTAAAGCCAACGGAAAAATAATGCCGTTTATGAAAGTGCGTTTCCCGTTTCTTTCGAGCAAACTGAACTATCGCAATCACCGAAAAATCCTTGTCGTGGACGGAAAAGTTGCTTTCATGGGAGGGATAAATATCGCCGACAGGTATATCACCGGCGGAGCTTTCGGTTATTGGGCTGATACTCACATGAAAATAGAAGGCGAATCCGTACAGTCGCTTCAGGCTATCTTTATGGTTGACTGGTATTTTGTTTCCAAAGAGATTTTACTGAGAAAACGCAAGCTGTATTTTCCCGACAATGCTGTAAACAAACAGATTTTGATACAGATAGTTACTTCGGGTCCTGACAGCGATTGGGCTGGTATCATGCAGGCTTATTTTTCGATAATCAACAGCGCACAGCATCACATTTATATTTCGACACCGTATTTTACACCCAACGAAGGTGTGCTAACCGCAATAAAAACAGCATCTTTAAGCGGCGTGGATGTACGTTTGATGCTGCCGGAAAAAAACGATTCGCATCTGGTTTACTGGAGTACTTTATCGTATCTTAGCGAACTGATGGAAGCGGGAGTAAAAGTATACCTGTATAACAAGGGTTTCACTCATTCAAAATTCATAACCGCCGACGGTCATTTATCGGCAGTAGGGTCGGCAAACATCGACATGCGCAGTTTTGAACACAATTTCGAAGTGGTGGCAATCATTTACGACGAACAGATAACCAAAGAACTGGAAAAATCGTTCCAGATAGATATCCAAAATAACAGCAAACCGGTAAATCCCGAAAAATGGGCAAACCGACCATGGTATAAAAACGCCGAAGAAGGAATGGCAAGACTGCTCACGCCACTGCTGTAATTCATTGAGCTATACATTCATCACAGCCATTTTTCCCGCTTATACCATTCTATTGCTTCTCCGGTTCCTCTGTCAAGGTCGTAATCGGCTTTGAAATGAAAATCGTCTTCGGTGGGTTTGATCTCGCATCTCCAGTTCATAACTCTGAGAATCTTATATTTATCTTTATTCAAGGTAGGCGTTTTACCGAAATATCCGCAAACGGTGTCCAGGGAATACGAAATAAACTTTACCAAAAACAGCGGGACACGTATTTTCAGCGTATGCTTGCGTCCGAGATGTTTTTTCACTATGGCGGCATATTCCTTATCCGTATATTCCCTGCCGTCGGAAACAAAATAGCCTTTTCGTTCGATATTGCTTTTACACGCAAGAAATGCCAGTTTGACCAAATCGCGGACATAGATAAACGTCAGATACTGAGTTTGAAACCCCATAGCCGGTTCGATGCCGTTTGAAACCGTTTTGTTGAAAACAAAATAATCCTTTTCTCTGGGACCGTAAACTCCGGTCGGTCGCAAAAAGATATAAGGAAATCCGGATAGCGAGGCAATAAATTGTTCCGCTTTAAGTTTGCTTGCTCCGTACAACGTGTCCGGTCTGGGTTCGTCGGACAGCATTATCGGTTTTCCGGTTTTGGAATCGCCGGGTCCCCATGCGGATAAACTGCTGATATATACAAATTTATTCGGAACGGAATCGGATTCAATCAACGCTTCCGCAAAATTTTTTGTGAATCCGTAATTTATCCTGTCGAAATCGCTTTTATTTTTGCATTTGGTTACCCCCATGCCGTGTATGATATAATCGAATTTGCCGATACTGTTTTTCAGTTCCGACAATTGTTTAATTAACAATTCTTTATCATCATACTTAATATCTACGAATTTTATTCGTTCGTCCGTCAGATATTGTCTGCTGCTTGTAGCTCTTATGCCGGCATAAGTATCAAACCCCTGACGGAGAGCTTCTTCTACAAAAAAACTCCCTATAAATCCGGCTGCTCCCGTAATCAGTATCTTCATACACTCAAAATTTGATACAAAGATAGTAAATTATATGAACATACGGCAATCCAGACATGATAAATTATGTTATAAAAGGTTAATATATGCTAAAAAATATGCGGATATAATCATTTTAATATTTGTATATCAATAAAATATGAAAAAATTAAAAACTTGCGATTTGAACCGCCATAACATTGTTGCACGATTTTTGTTACCTTTATATTCGGAAAAGAAGTCGGGATCGTTATACCAATTTTATAAATGTTTTAAATATGAGGTATAGAATAGTCAAACGGAAAAAGAAAAGGATAATAGTAAGGATTTTTTTGCTATTGATCTTAATCATAACAGGATATGTGCTTTATTGCATGTATTTTCTTCCTGCGTATCCTGCAAACAGGAATATTGTCGATGTCAAGCGGATTGACTTGAGTGAAAATTTTTACAAAGCCGGCGATTCCTGGTTGCTGAAAAACAAATACGGATTGTGGGAAATGTATGCCGAAGGCGATGCAATCGGCAGGGGAAACAAAATCGGCATACTGTC
>JAISSE010000259.1 GCA_031273285.1 Prevotellaceae bacterium | reverse complement strand
CGCACTGCCTGCATGCTTATCGTGCTGCCGCCTTCAACCGTCCTGCCCTGTCGGATATTGCGTATCAAAGCCCGACATACGGCAATCGGGTCGATGCCCCGATGACTGTAGAACCGCCTGTCTTCGAATGCAACAAGAGCTTTTGCATATTTGTCGGGAAAAGTTTCTTTCGCCGGAAAGCGCCACTGTCCGTCGGAAGCTATTCTGGCGCCCAGAAGTTCGCCGTCGGCATCCTCGATGACGGTACAGTAGGGGTCGTCGGCGGAGTAATTCGGCAAACAGAAGAATACAACGACAGCGAGATAAAGTATAAACGCCCGGTACTGTTTTATTTTTCGCATGTCAGTCAATTGTTACGCGACGAAATTCGGCGCAGGTCGAGACGGTTGAACAGCACGAATATCCGCCTGCTCGACATAAACACAAGCGGCGCGGCGACAAACGCGGCAATCACGTCTGTCAGATAATGGGCTTTTATGTACACCGTCGATGCGGACAGTACGATTGCTACGGGAAGTATCGCATAAAAATATTTTCTTGCATGTCGGAACAGCAAAAACATTATGATAATCGTCAATCCGACATGCGAACTCGGAAATGCGCCCGTGGGTTTTTCGCCCGCGTCCTGTATCCCGCGCATCAGCGAAGCGAAAAAATATCCGTCGGGAACCTGACTGTCGGGCGCGGAATAGTAGAATTGCGGTCCCGCTACGGGAACAAAAATAAAAATCACGTAGAAGATGAGAAACGAGCACAGACAGCAGAACATCACCTTTTCGGCGCAGGCGGGTTTCACGAAGAAAAAATATGCAAACGAAAACAGAAAGATGAAATAATAGGAAAAGTAGCCGAAATACATGATTTCCGACACCCACGCCTGCGGAAATGCTTTTGAAAACTCCATGGCGGGCGAACAGCCGAAAAGCAGACGATCCGCATGTTCGAAAACATGGTCGATGTTGGATACGGTTATTCCTCCGGGCAGGGTTTCGGATCCCGCGTGTCCAAGGCTGTATGTTTCGGGATACCAGTAGACAATCATCGAAAACGGAAGAAGATAGCGTATGAATCCGGTGAATCCGTTGTCGAATATTTCCGATACAAACATCGTCAGCAGCAGAGCGGCGGAAAAAACGGCTCTGTAGAACAGCAGACAGTACGGATTTTCAATTTTTCCGAAGAATACGAGAATGTAAACGAGAGTTAGAAATATATATATGAATGTAAGTAATTCCGCCGAATTGAAACGTTTGAGAAATGCTCGCATACCGACTATTTAATTTGAATCTCCCGTTTCAGGGAATCCAGCTCCGCCTTGTTTTCGGCGCTGATAACATACACGTTGTAAAGACTTCGGAAATCGTTGTTCAGTTTTATCCTGACTTTGTAGGATACTCCCCTGTCCAGCCGGTACGATTCTACCGTTCCGATTAAAATCCCTTCGGGAAAAATCAGGGAATGCCCGCTGGTTACAACCTCTTCTCCCTGCATGATGGTGATGTGCTGCGGAATGTCGATCATGTCGATGTACCGGATGTCTTTCCTGTCCCAAACCAGCGGACCGTATATTCCCGTCGATTTGAGTTTTCCGTTCACGCTTCTCGATGTGTTGAGCAGTGATGTTACGGTGGAGAAATTGTCGGATACTCTGTCCACAATTCCGACTACGCCGTCCGGCGATATTACGCCCATGTCCTTTTCCACTCCGTCGTTTTTTCCCGCATTCAGTATAAGTTTGTTGTTGTCTCTGTTCAGCGTATTTTCCACGACATTTGCGGGAATGCACTCAATATTTCTCAACATCCGGCTGTTGACGTCATCTTTGTTCCGACTGTCTTCCGACAGGGTTCGCAGGTATATGTTTTCGTTCAATAACGAAAGATTTACATTCAGCAGCTCGCGATTCCTTGCTTTCAGCCCGAAATAATCCCGCCATCCGCCGATAACCTGTTTTGCGCTTCCTCTGGCGGCATCGACTTTTGCCAGCACTGTCGAATGTCGGAAATATGAAGAACGGTAGATGAAAACAGCGGATATGCTTTCCAGAAAAAGAAACAGCAGAAACAGATGATACTTGACAATGAAACGAAACAAATTTTCCATACACGTACTAAAATAATCAGTCTTTAATCGCCCAGTTTATTTCCGGCAGCCCCTGCCTGTTCAGTATTGCGTTGGTTTTCGAAAAATGTTTGCATCCGAAAAAACCGGTAACCGAAAGCGGCGAGGGATGCGCCGATTCAAGCACAAAATGTTTGTTTGTGTCTATCAGCACTTTTTTCTGACGGGCAAAACTGCCCCACAACAGAAACACTACGCCCGATTTGTGTTCGGAAATTTTCTTTATGACGACATCGGTAAAAGATGCCCATCCGGCTTTTGCATGTGATGCGGCTTCCGACTGCCGTACCGTCAATATTGCGTTTAACAGAAACACTCCCTGCTCCGCCCAGCTTTCCAGATTGCCGTGCTGCGGCGGGTCGATGCCGAGGTCGTTCTTGATTTCCTTGAAGATATTCACCAGAGACGGCGGTTGCCGGATGCCTCTGGGTACGGAAAACGAAAGACCGTGAGCCTGTCCCGGTTCATGATAGGGATCCTGCCCGAGAATCACAACTCTCGCCCTGTCGAAGGGTGTCTTCTCGAAAGCATTGAAGATTAATCCTCCGGGAGGATATATCTGCTTGCCGCTCTTCAATTCGTTTTTAATGAAATTAACCAAATCAGCAAAATACGGTTTGTCAAATTCTTCTTTCAAAATCGACTTCCAACCGGGTTCAATTCTCACATCCATAGCTTTAACGTGTTATAACGTAATCATAATCATCTGCAAAGATACGCATTTTTTCGGAATTGAAAATTGAAAATGCCGGACGACGCATTGTTGTCGAATTGCAGAGGAAATTATTTTAACGCAAAGGGCGCAAAGAAAAATACTTTGCACCCTTTGGCGGATTCTTTGCGTTAAAAAATGCCACTACCTACATCATACATCATCCCTCCTCCTTCATAGTTTATAGTTCATAGTTTATAGTTTATAGTTCATACTTCATAGTTTATAGTTCTAAAAGTACAGCATTTTTGCCGCTCCTTTTTTGCCCAGAAGCACATTCAGCTTTATTTCGTGCGACAGTCCCCTGTAAGTGTACGGCATACTCATTGTTCCCGTTGTGAAGGCATAGCTGAGATTGAGTACCTTCAACAGTCGGATACCCGCGCTTGCGCCGATTTCGCTGCGGTATCTCGCATTCACGCCGACCCAGTATCTGTCGTGGAAAAACGCCGTTACACCCGCATTGTACACCCATCTGTAGTTTGTCGAATAACCCGTCAGCAGATGGGGCTTGAGGCGCAGTTTGTACATCTCAAGCACGTTGATGACATAACCGACAGTGAGATACGCCGGCGACTGCAGTATGTCCAGACGGTTCTCCAGTTCAAAGTTCCCGACATGTTTGATGTCGTTGTTGAACATCGCCGGCAGCGATATGCCGAGATAAAGATTTTTTGTCGAGTAGTAGGCTCCCACGCCGCAGTTAAATCCCCAGAGCAGCTTGCTGTTGGAATAGAACACATGGTCGGTGATAACCATATCCGCTTCGCTCAGATTCTCCTGCATCGTTACGGCATTGCCGCTCAATCCCAGCGACAGACGACCGCGCGCCAGCCGGATGTGATAGGCGTAGTTCAAGCCCATATTGAGGTTATTTGTAACGCC
>JAISSE010000206.1 GCA_031273285.1 Prevotellaceae bacterium | reverse complement strand
CTCTTCCCAAATCTGTTCCTCGTAGCCCTTGAATTTTTCGCTTTTAAATTCGGAATAATTCAACTGTTTCAGTATATTAATCAATTTCTTGTAATATGCGGCACATTCTTCGTAGTTTTCGAATGTCGGGAATGCTCGGCAAATTTCGAGAACAAGGTTGAGTATGTATTTCTGGCGTTCCATTGGCGTGGATGAATCGATTTTATCGAAAGCATCCTGTTGCAGAATCACGAAATCAATAAGTTCCGATTTCCAGAAACGGTCGTGATATTCGAGCGGCACGCCATCGTCGCCAAGTATGTTTATCTGTTCGGCAGCCTCTTTTCCCTTCAGGATTATGTTTTTGCTTTCCGAAATTTTGTCGGGCCAGTTTTCTTCTACCGTTTTCTTCAGATATTCCTGTATTTCCGGATATTCAAGATATTTGGAATAGCTGTCGAGAGGGTCTACGGCGGGGTATCTTTAGCTGTCGGCGCGCGACTGTGCGAGAGCGTAGAAGCAGCGGGCGACCTTCTTTGTCGATTCCGTAACAGGCTCTTTCAGATTTCCTCCCGCAGGCGACACCGTTCCGATAAATGTTACCGAACCGCTTTTGTTGTTGTTCAGAACGACATATCCCGCGCGGGAATAAAAATTGGAGATGATTGCCGACAAATCCATGGGGAAAGCGTCGGCGCCGGGCAACTCTTCCAGTCGATTGCTCATCTCCCTAAGCGCCTGCGCCCATCGGGATGTGGAATCAGCCAGAAGAAGAACCTTCAGCCCCATCGACCTGTAATATTCGCCCAAAGTCATAGCCGTATATACCGACGCCTCGCGTGCGGCTACCGGCATGTTGGAGGTGTTGCATATGATAATGGTACGTTCCATCAGGCGGCGACCCGTGCGCGGGTCGTCAAGTCGGGGAAATTCCATAAATATCTCGACCACCTCGTTGGCTCTTTCGCCGCAGGCTGCCATGATGATTATATCCGCCTCCGCCTGTTTTGCCAGCGCATGTTGCAAGACTGTTTTCCCCGAACCGAAAGGACCGGGAATAAAACCCGTACCACCTTCGGCGATAGGGTTGAACGTGTCGAATATCCGCACGCCCGTTTCCATGATTTTAAGCGGACGCGGCTTGTCTTTATAACAGGTAACGGGCATTTTGACAGGCCATTTCTGCACCATCGTTACCTCCCGGTCGTTGCCGTCGCTGTCGGTAAGAACAGCGATAACGTGATTTATGGTGTAACTGCCCGCCTTTTCGATGCTTTTTACTGTGTAGCTGCCTTCGAACTTGAACGGAGTCATTATCTTGTGCGGCAAACTGTTTTCGGTTACTTCGCCCAGCCAGCTGCCCGCCGTTACCGTTTCGCCGTCATGCGCCAGAGGAGTAAAATCCCATTCGACGGTATCGTCCAGCGCGTAAGTATACTGTCCCCTTTGCAGGAATACGCCTTCCATGGTTTTGAGATTGTTTTGCAGACCGTCGTATATACTCGAAAGTATTCCGGGACCCAGAGAAACTTCGAGCATGTGTCCCATAAATTCCACCTCACAGCCCGTTTTCAGTCCGCGAGTGCTTTCAAATACCTGTACGGATGCCCTGTTTCCGACCACTTTAATCACTTCCGCCATCATCCGGATATCGTCCAAACTCACGAAGCAAATTTCGTTTTGCGACACGGGACCGTCAACTTCCACAGTTACGAGATTTGATATTATTCCGGTTACTTTACCTTTTGTCATAATTTTATACTATCTTAACTTTTTTAAATTCAATCAGGTCATCGACCAGTTTTCGAAACATTTTTTTCCCTTCCACGCTGTCCAGAGCCAGCCACCGGTCGGCAATACACGCTTTTTGCAGTATTCCGAGCGCCACGTCAATACTGAAATATTCCATGATATTGATTTCGTCGATTTGATTCCAGCGCAGCATATCCAGCCTGTTTTCCCTTTCAAGCAGATTTGGAGTTTCAAGCGCCCGAAACAAATCCGGCACATAATCTCTTTCGCGCGACAAACCGAAATCGGGGCTTGCATTTTTCAGCAAAAACTCCGTAATGTCGTCTTTTTTTACAAAATAATTCTCCGCGGATATTCCCGTGCGCCTGCCCGTATATGCTGTCTGAATATTTTTCATTTCCCTGTCGAATTTAAACCACTTTGCGATGAACGGATTATCCGAACTTTCCATTTTATCGTAATAAAGTTCCGACAGATATTTTTCGGCGGCAGGCTCGTCGGGATTCGTTTTATATTCCGCCTTATAACTGTCGATATATTCAAGAAAATCCGACATGTATTCCGGCAAAACGGGTTTCTCCGAATCGTCCGGCGAGCGGAACTCATCATATTTCCCGCCCTTTTTCCACGCCCTGCGTTTGCCGTAAACGGCGGCAATCAGATTATAATTGTCGATATTGCCCAATAAATCATGAACGTAAACAGCGTCTCCGTCCGAAATATTTTCCAGAATATAATCCCTGAGATGCAAAAAATCCGAGTTTTTGAAATGTCCCGCTTCAAAAAACAGTTCGGGTAAACTTGATATAAGGTAGTAATATTTCGCCATTTGAAGAATTTATTGGAAATATTAACCGAACAGTAACTCCGCCACTTTCGGACGAAGACTGCTTTTGAAAAGATTGTCGAAATCTTCGTCGGTGAAACCGATGTAATAGCCGTCGTCCCTGTAACCGATTCTGAATCCCGATTTTATACGGCTGTCTTCGCTGATTTCTATCGACGACAAGACCGAAGAAACTTTTGCGGCAAGATATTCGGATACAGCCGCTTTCTGCCCTTCCGGCACAATCATGAACAGATTGAAATTCTCGGACAGGCGGGGATTGAATCGCTCCGTTGCCGTCTTTATCAATGTCTTGACAAAAAGCGCGTCATCAAAAGCGTGCTTGATGTCGGGACTTACGGCTTTGGTCAATATCAGATTTTCTACCGACTGTTTAACCTCGCCGATAATCTGCCTGCCGGCAAGTTTTATCTCCGCATCGGCGTTTGCCATGGTTTCCGCAGCCTGTTTTCGCGCCGCAATCTCTATTTCCGCCGCCTTTTGTCTGGCTTCGGATACTATTTTTTCCGCTTCGGCTTTAGCCTGATTGAGAATAATTTCCGCTTCCTGCTGCCCTTTCGACAGACCCTC
>JAISSE010000040.1 GCA_031273285.1 Prevotellaceae bacterium | reverse complement strand
TGTGCTTGTCCCGCAGGGCATGACAATGGATTCCAAAAAATTTGAAACCGACGAAACAGTAAAACTGAATGTCGTCGCCGGAAGAAAAATATATATCAAAAGATGAGGGCAATGCAATTACAAATTACGAATTAAAAATTACAAATTACGGAGGACGCCGACAAAGACACGGCATGTAGAGACGTGGCGCGCCACGTCTCTAAGGCTCGTAATTCGTAATTAAATTTTTCCGAAGTATTCCAGTTCCTCCTGCAAGTTCAGAAACGGATATTTTGCCTGCAGTTGTCTGGTCTTTTCCAGATAATTGCTCAGAAATGTTTTATGTTCGGCGGTATCGGGATTAAACGGGCGGTGCTGTTTTGCTTTGGCGATTTTTGTTATTTCCCCGATTATTTTCTGCGATTCGTTACTGACGGCGGCGTCCGTAAATTTCCGCAAAATATGGTCAACAGCGATTTTTGAGGGGTGCAGCATGTCGTCGGCATAAAAACGGTAATCGCGCAATTCGTCCATCATTATTTCGTAGGCGGGAAAATACCGGCAGCGGGGGTTTGTCCTGCAAATCTCGTTTACGGCAATCAGCAGTCGCGATTTACTTAACTGATTTTCATGTGCGCCGTCGTTTAAATAACGGACGGGGCTGACGGTGAAAATAAAATTTACCTCACTGTTCAATGTCCGAACATTTTGTATCATCGCACCGGTAATTTTCACAATATCATCAATTTCAAGATTTATTTTCTCAAATTCGCGGGCAGGAATTTTGTGACAGTTCGCAACAATCGTGTCCGTCCGTCTGTGTCTGTAGGCAATTGCCGAACCAAAGGTAATTATCACGGTTCCTGCATTTTTCAGAAATTCCGCACCCTGCTGTCCGGCAGCATTCATTTTTTCCAGTGCAAGATATTTTTCGCTTGCCGAAAACGAAGTATGATAAGCAAAATTACAGTACAGTCCGTTGTGCTGCATCAGGCTGTTTTCGGTAATTTTATCGTTTGCAATCAGCGATTTCATGCTTTTGGCGATAGAAAAAGGGTTATAAACAACGCCAAACGGATTTATCAGGACATCGAACTTTACGTTTTGCAGATATTCACCGATATTATTTGCAAAACACGAACCAAGCATTAAAATTTTGCCCGTGTGATTCAATTTTTCCGTAAACGGCTTTATCTCTATTATTGTTTGCAGTTGCATCATCTTTAATTTTTTACCTGACAGTGATTCCCCGATTCCGGACGTAATCACGGCACAAAGTTAAATGATAATTTTTTATACGACAAATAAGCCGCTCTTCGGCGGAATTTGGAAAAATCCGATAAATCGTTGTATATTTGCAGCGGGAAATAAATAATTATTAATTGATAAAGTGATGAAATTTAATACACTCACAACAATAACCCCTGTTGACGGCAGATATTATGCAAAAGTTAAGGAACTGTCGGAATATTTTTCGGAATATGCACTGATAAAGTACAGGATAATGGTGGAAATCGAATACTTTATAGCGCTGTGCGAATTGCCGCTACCTCAGTTACAGGGCTTTGATAAAAAGTATTACGGAGAACTTCGACTCATCTACCTCAATTTTACGGAAGATGAGGCTCAAAAGGTAAAAGACATCGAAAGTGTTACGAACCATGACGTTAAGGCGGTGGAATATTACATCAGAGAAAAGATGAAATGTCTGAAATCGGATAAATATCTCGAATTTGTCCATTTCGGTCTGACCTCGCAGGATATAAACAATACTGCCGTTCCGCGGAGTTTAAAAGATGCCGTAACCGACGTTTATTATCCCAATATGGGAAAAATTACGGCGCTTTTATCCGGATATTCACGCGAATGGGCGGATATTCCCATGCTGGCGCGAACCCACGGACAGCCGGCTTCGCCCACAAGATTGGGCAAAGAAATAAAAGTTTTTCTGGAAAGGATTGAAAAACAAATCGCACAGTTAAAAACCGTTCCGTTTTCCGCAAAATTCGGCGGCGCAACCGGCAATTTTAACGCGCACAAAGTCGCTTATCCGAATATCGACTGGGTGAAATTCGGCAATCGTTTTGTAAATGATGTTTTGACCCTGGACAGGTCGCAAACGACCACACAAATAGAACACTACGACAATCTTGCCGCTCTGTTCGACAATCTCAAAAGGATAAACACCATATTGATCGACCTTTGCAGAGACATGTGGACGTATATCTCCATGGAATATTTCAAACAAAAAATCAAGGAGGGGGAAGTCGGCTCGTCGGCTATGCCTCACAAGGTCAATCCCATTGATTTTGAGAATGCCGAAGGTAATCTTGGAATTGCAAACGCCATCTTCGAACACCTTGCGGCAAAGCTGCCCGTTTCGCGTCTGCAAAGAGATTTGACGGATTCGACCGTATTGCGTAATGTCGGCGTCCCGATTGCGCATTCTTTGCTGGCTTTCAAATCTCTGCTTAAAGGACTGGAGAAACTGCAACTGAATGTCGATGCCATTCAAAAAGATTTGAACAGCAATTGGGCTGTGGTTGCCGAAGCCGTCCAGACGATTCTGAGGCGCGAAGGCTACAAAAATCCTTACGAAGAGCTGAAAAAACTGACAAGAGGCAATGCCGGAATCACAAAAGAAAGTATTGCCGCATTTATCGACGGTCTTGATGTTTCCGAACATGTTAAAAACGAGCTGAAAGCAATTGCCCCGAATAATTATACGGGAATATGATTGTACAATTACGAATTACGAATTACGAATGAATGATTTGTAATTTATGATTTATAATAATGTGAAAATATGGATATTCGACATCTTGTTGCATCATATCAGTCTGCCGTAAAAGAGCAGGAAACAGAATTACGGATACTGAAACAGAAAATATTCCGAACGGGAACGTTCAGGCTTGGGATTGTGCTGGCTGCGACTGTATTTGCCTTCATTCTGTGGAACAATACAGCGGCAACCACAGCCGTTCTGTCGTCGGGAGCGCTGCTGTTTCTGTGTTTGCTGAAATATCACGACAGACTGTATCGCAGGAAAAATTATGCGGAGACAAAATATCGCTATCTTGTTGATGAATTGAAAGGTCTCGAATACGATTTTTCGGCTTTCGACGGCGCGGAACACATGACGGATGCCGGACACCGGTTTGCTTCGGATCTTGACCTGTTCGGGAAAGGTTCTTTCTTTCAGTCCGTAAACCGTACCGTTACATCTTTCGGGACAAACAGGCTGGCGGAGA
>JAISSE010000155.1 GCA_031273285.1 Prevotellaceae bacterium | reverse complement strand
GAAATCCGTACCGGAAGCGTTATAAATTTCAACATATTCGGTTTCGGGAAGTCCGGTCAGTCCCACGGGATTTGCCATAACCTCATTGATAATAATGTCGCCGGGTTGTGAGTCATCTTCCGGGTCGGGGTCGGGATTGGGAACGGTCTCTTCCGAATTTTTGCTTCCGGGTGTTCCGCCGTGTGTATCGGTTGGAAGATACAGCGAACCGTCTGCTGCCCGTTCGTGCGAAACAGCGGCTTTTGCATCCGGATAAGCAACCTCGTCAATCATTGTTCCGGCAGGACTTTTCAGACCGATTGTTTTATCTGTATTTGCCGGAGCGGAAGGGCATTTCTTCGCAGATGCGGCAATATCTCCGTTATCAACGTATATTTCACGTCCGGAACGGAAAAGAACGGCATATTGCCCTGCTTCAATCACGGATTCGGGTAATTCCGAATCTTTGCCGTCACAGGCGAAAACCCGGCCTTTTAAAGAGAGAACGGTTGAATCCAAAGCATAAAGATGCTGTGTCAATAATAAAATCGACAGTGAAAATACTTTGAAAAACAGCGCTCTCATTTTTATGACTTTTTATCGTTTACAATTATATCCGGCTTTCCAATGCTTATCCATTATCTCAATCGTTTTTGAAATTTTCACTATCCTTACCAAATTCAACAAAATATCGGTATCTATATAATAGAAAGGTAATGTTTGGATAATAAAGTTTTCCATCGCATGCGATTTTTCCAAATCCGTATCCGGCTCTATACTGCGGAAAACATGTCTGTCATAAACGGGAATAAACTTGGATAATTCGTAATCGGTCAGCCTTTGGGTTTTATTCAGAAGTTGTAAAAGTTCTTCTTTCTCTTTTTCATCTTTTGAGGGATTTGGGTGTGTTGCTTCAAATTTAAGCAATTGAAACAGAAAATAATTCGGATAAGCGTCAAGCAATTTGTCCAAATGCCGGTCGTTCTTTCCGCCATCGTTAGCCGACTTTGTGATTTTCAAGTATTCAACAGCGGGAGATTTTCCATATTTCTTTTCAAAATCAGCGATTGCATCATTGTAATTCGCCTCATCCCAGTCTATGGCATTGTCGATTTCAAGATACTCTCCCGCAAATTTTTCGGGATTATCCACTTGGATATCGCCAAAAAGCGAATTGGGCAGTTCGTCGTCGGCAAGTTTTTCCAATCCCAAATCCGCCTCTAATTCATCTAAATATTTATCCGATTTTTTTTCGTCAATTAATTCCAACGCTTCGGAAATGCTGTCGGTTATCACCCTCAATCTCAAAAATTCATCTCCGTTCAAATCACTTTTTGCCAATTTTTCAAACAACCTTGTCAATTCATTTATTATATATTCGGTCGAAGAGTTGCTTAATTCATTCGCTATTCTGCAATATTTACCGTCTTCATCTTCTTCCGATTCTTCATCTTCTTCCGATTCATTCTCAGGGTCAATAAATGTAAAATTTCCCGCACCTGCGGTTTTCTCAAGTTGGTTCAGGATTTGTCGCACCCGCGCAGGATTTTCAGATCCGTTGGCGACATACACAGGGCGGCCATTTTCGTCGCCGCAGGCAATCTCAATCAACGGAATATCTTCGGTATCCTCTTCGAGAAAATATTGTGTAAGGGAAGTAAAGTCCCGGTGCGGATGAAAACCGTATTCTCCGGCAAATTCGAGGGCTGCAAAAATGATGTTGTGGGCAAGGTTATACGGGATTTCCTCCATATCGAGGTGTTCGTTGAAATTTTCCTCAAATTCCAGAAAATCATCAATCGACTCGTTAAAACGGTACATTGTATCTTTCACTCCCAGACATGCCAAATCTACCAGATAACAGCAGGAGGTGATATTGCCATTCGTATGTTGTCGTGCTATAAGCAGACTTGCGAAGCCGGATTCCTTCCAGATTGCGTTAATTTTGCATGTATAAACAGGCAATTTTCGCGCATTTTTCCGGATGTATTTTTCCGGAGAAAGCGGCAATGGTTTTTGCGGGGATTTCTTTTTTGACATTTTTTTTAATTTTTTTATCGTTTTACTTCAAATTTCATTTACACTGCAAAGTTAGCATTAAAATTTCAATTACACACAAACGAATAAAAATTTCCCTGTAAAATTTATAGGGGAAAGATACATGATTTTCTCAAGAAACAAACGTCCTTCATGCGCTTTTTTTATAGCTCAGCACAGCCCATGCGTTGAAAAACAGCGCAAAACCGCAGAGTGCAAACAGTTGAGGCATCAATTCGGACATGCCGCTGCCTTTGAGGTACACCGACCGCATCACTTCCATGAAATATTTCAGCGGATTGACAACCGTAATCCATTGCGCCCACTCCGGCATACTGCTCACAGGAGTAAACAGTCCGCTTATCAGGATGAGTATCACCACGAAAAAGAAAATGACAAACATGGCTTGCTGCATGCTGTCGGAATAGTTCGATATGACTAATCCCAGACCCGATACCACAAGCACATAGACACTTGCATACAGGTATATCGTTGCCAGACTGCCCAAAGGATACAATCCGTATATCAGAACGGAAAGTCCCAAACCAAGAGATAATACGACAAAACCCATCGTCCAGTAAGGAACCAGCTTGGCAAAAATAAACATGATTTTGGATACCGGCGTAACATTCATTTGTTCGATCGTCCCCGTTTCTTTTTCGCTCACGATGTTCAGCGCCGGCAAAAATCCCGACAACAGGGTCAGCAGCATCACCATCAGCGCGGGTATCATGAATATCTTGTAATCCAAATGCGGATTGAACAGATTGTGTGAAACAACAGCAATGGTCGGCGTCTGTCCCGTTCGATTTACAATGCCCTGATCGGTAAGTAAATCACTCGAATAATCGCGGACAATCCCTGCAAGATACGAAGAACCTATTCCTCCTTTCACACCGTTTACCGCATTGGCTGAAATCATCACGCGAGCGAAACCCGTCCTTATCAGTTCTTTTTCAAAATCGGGCTGTATCTCCAGAATAATGTCCGCTTTGCCGACTTCCACACTTTT
>JAISSE010000233.1 GCA_031273285.1 Prevotellaceae bacterium | reverse complement strand
CACACACCCGCCGAAAATATTTTCGATACAATCCCGTATATTTTTTGTACTTTTGTTCCGGCAAAATTGAATGTGATTTTGGACTTGTAAATCGAAAACAGTGTAATATATATGACTTTAGAAAATACTTTGAGATGAAAACTGTTGCTAAATACGTTTATAATGCGGTATTTCTGATTCCGGTTATAATCGAAGCCGTTGTACTGATGATTATAAATCTTGCCGTTTTTGCGGTAACGTATCCCTTCGATACCCGGCGCAAAGTCATCCATGCGCTTTCCTATTACTGGGGGCTTCATTATCTGTGGATAAATCCTTTGTGGAAAATCGAGTACACCTGCGACGCAAATATCGACCCAAAAAAATCGTATGTGATAGTCAGCAACCACCAGTCGATGTTCGACATTTGCCTGATGTATAAAATTCCGCTGGTGTTCAAATGGGTTTCCAAAAAAGAAGTGTTCAGGATGCCGTTTGTGGGCTGGCTGCTGATACTTCACGGCGATATTCTGATAAACAGAGGCACGACGCAAAGCGCCAAGGAGATGCTGAAAAAAGCCGGCAAATGGATAGGCAAACGGTGCAGCATCAGCATTTTCCCCGAAGGGACACGCTCTGCCGACGGCAAAATACACGATTTCAGAGAAGGCGCCTTTATGATTGCAAAACTGAACAGGCTCCCCGTTTTGCCGGTAATTATCGAAGGAACGAGAAATATTTTGCAGCCCGGAAAAAAACTTTTCGGAGGACGCGCGACGGCGAAGCTGCATGTGTTGCCCGAAATAACCGCCGAAACGGTTGCTTCCCTGAAAACGAAAGACCTGTCCGACATGTTGCACCGGATAATGCTGGAGGAACACAGGCGCATGGTTCCCGAAAGATATTCCGAAAATTCCGAACCCAAATAACCGAAAGTCATGAGCAAATCGGATTATACAGACATTTTTGCGTCGCCGCATAAGGGGCTGACGATCTACGGAGCATCGGCAGGATCGGGAAAAACCTATATCCTGACTTTGGAATATCTGAAACGGGCTCTTTCCGGAATTTACAGCGCCGGCAGATTTCGCGAAATACTTGCCGTAACTTTCACCAACAAGGCTACCGACGAGATGAAAAGCCGGATTATAAATACACTGCACAGTATCATTACCGGCAGCGAAGACGAGATCGCCGATTCGATACGCTGGGAACTGGGAATCGACAGATATACTCTGAATAACAGAGCATCAAGGGTTCAAAATGCAATTTTACACGATTATTCGAACTTTTCGATACTGACCATCGATAAATTTTTCCAGAAAATTCTGCATGCTTTTGTCAGGGAAGCGGGTTTGCATCCGGGATTCAGGCTCGAACTGGATCAGGAACGTTTGATGGACGAAGCGATAGACCGCATGATGCTGAATATCCACAAAAACGAATTTCTGTATCGCCGAATATCAAATATCATCGACGAACAGATGGAAAAGGGATACAACTGGGATATCCGCAAAACACTTAAAGACTGGGGCAGCGAGGTTCTAAAAGAACAGTTCCGCGGATTCGGCAGCAGTTTTCATGAAAAAATCAGAGATGCGGATTTTATGGACAGGTTTACCGCCGAAATAACGGCGACAGGCGATGCCTTCGAAAACACTCTCTCGACGATAGCCGCGACAGCTGTCGCCGCCATCAACGCCGCCGAACTGCAAATATCCGATTTTCCGTACGGTAAAAACGGCGCCGTCAATTATTTCTACAAGCTGAAGGAAGGCAGATACGAGGCTCCCGGTAAACGTGTGTATAACATCCTGTACAAGGACAGCGACGACAGATGGGTGACGGCAGGTCTTCCCGCTGCCGTTAAGGACAAAATACGGCAGATATCCGGAGTGTTGACGGATTTGCTGATGCAGGTCGTTGATTTCTACGAAAAAAACTGCCGGCGATATTTCACCGCCGTATGCGTGAAAAAAGCCATGGAAGTTTTGAGTTTTTTTGCCGAAATAGAAACCGGTATCCGCGAAACGGCAAACGAGGAGAACCTTATGCCCATCAGCGAAACCACTCATTTGCTGGAGAAACTGATAAACGAAACCGACACTCCGTTTATCTACGAAAAGGCAGGCACGCGATACGGCATTTTCATGATTGACGAATTTCAGGACACCTCGGAAGCCCAGTGGCGGAATTTCAAACCGCTGCTGAAAAACAGTCTTGCCGAAGGGAAAAACTCCCTCGTGGTCGGAGATGTAAAACAGTCGATATATCGCTGGCGCAACGGCGACTGGCGTATCCTGGCGCATAAAATATTCGAGGACTTCAAAGATTTCACCATAACCGAAAGAAATCTGGATACCAACTGGCGCAGTTTCCCGAATGTGGTTGAGTTCAACAATGCGCTGTTTTCCGCCCTGCCGGCTTATATCGAAAAGGAATTTATGAAATCCTTCGACCCGCCGGATGCCGATAATGAAATAAACATGCTGAGCGCCGCCTATAAAAACGCAAAACAGGGAATCGCCTCAATCAATCAAGACAGGAGCGGTTATGTATCCGTTGCTCTGATAAGAGACGATAAAGATGCAAAGGCTAAGGACAAAATACTCGAACAACTGCCCGCACTTATCGCCGATATGCAGGACAGAGGCTACAAGGCAAAGGAGATAGCCGTGCTGGTGCGGCAAACTGCCGACGGACAGGCGGTAAGCGACTGTCTGCTCGACTACCGGCGAACTTCCGGCGACACCGAACACTGCTTCGAAATACTCTCGCAGGATACTCTGTTTCTGAAAAAATCGGCAACGGTGCAGTTCATTATTGCAATTCTGCGGGCGGTAATTAATCCCGACGATAAAATAAACAACGCTTCAATCAATTATTTTGTAAACAGAAACAATCCCGGATTCAAATGGGACAGTTCGGGGATTCTGGACGACAGTACAAGAAAAAAACTTTCGATAATGACTTCCCTGTCGCTGCCCGAAGTGTTCGAACGCATTGTCGAAATGTTCGATTTGGGCAACGACCCGGTTGAAATACCGTATATTCAGGAACTGCACGAACAGCTGATTTCGTTTTCGACCGGCGACATATCGGATATTTCATCCTTTACGGCATACTGGGACGATAAAAGCGATAAAATGAAACTTTCGGAAGGTCAAACGCCGAACGCCATAAACATCACCACGATACACAAGGCGAAAGGACTTGAATATCCGGTAGTCATCGTGCCTTTCTGCAACTGGAGCATGAAGCCTTCGCACAGCGATACGGTCTGGGTCAGTCCGGAAGAAGAGCCGTTCAGTCAGTTGCCGCATATTCCGGTAAACTACGGCATTGCAATGAAAAACAGTTTTTTCGACAGGGAATATTACAGCGAGACCGTACACTCTCTGGTCGATAATCTCAATCTGCTCTACGTTGCGTTCACACGGGCGAAAGAGGAACTGCACGTTATGCTGCCTGTGCCGCCCGTACCCAAAAACAGGGACAGTAAATCGGATAATATACGCACTGCCGCATCGACATTGGCGGATTTTCTGGAAAACAATCCGAATTTTATACCCGAAAAATCGCAAAAAAATCGACTGTCCGATGAAGATGATTGCCGTTGTGTATTCGGCGAAAAGCAATACCGGCAAAAAAGCAGCGAAGAGGAAACATTTTCGGGAATATTGATAACAAACTATAATTCGTCCGTTTTCGATAAAAAGCTGAGGATAAAATACGAGTCGGAAAATTATTCCCCGAAACCTGCCGCTCCCCTGCAGCTGAGAAACTACGGGATACGGATGCACAGGGTGTTTTCGCTTATCCGTTCGATAAAAGACGTGCCTGCGGCAATCGACAGCATGGAAGAAGACGGACTGATCGGAAAGGAGCATGTCCCCGAACTGAGAAATCGCGTCGAGAAGGCTTTGCTGTTTGCGAAAGAATGGTTTGCCGATGAAAACAGGTACGAGATTATCACCGAAAAATTTCTGCTCCTGCCCGCATCAATGAAACAGGGGCTTGGTCGCAGACCCGACAGAATAATGTCGTCGGAAAACGAAACCATAGTTATTGATTACAAATTCGGCGCAGAGAAAAAAAAATCTCACAAAACCCAGGTAAAAAATTACATCCGCCTGCTCGAACTGATGAAATACCCGAATGTCAAAGGATATGTCTGGTATGTGGATATGGATTCGATCGAAAACGTGCGCTAAACACCTGCATTCCGGATAAAAATAATCTGCGTAAATTCTTAAAATCCGCGTCATCTGCGTGCCGAATTACTTTCGAAACAGCCTCTCATACCGGCAACAAAAAAAATCGCTCCGTAAAGACCGAATCGGCTTGCGGAGCGATTTCTATTTTGTGATTTGCCGTTAAATCACTTATTTAGTCAATCTGAAATCGGCAAAGTAATATTCCATATCTCCGTTTGGCGGAGTTACCCATGGATTGGGACCTTCTTCGCCGCCAAGGTTTACAACAAGACATCGTATATGATGACCCGTATCGCCGTTTAGAGTATTATCGACGGTGGTTTTCATATCGACGGTAAATTCCGTCCATCGCGTCTGAATGGCGTCGGCAGGAACAACAAACAGGTTTCTGTCGTAGTTATATTCCTTATTTTCTCCATACAGATCATTAGCGGCGTCCGCTCCCCAGAAACGGGTTCTGGGTCGCTGCCACATTTTCAAATATACCGAATAAGCGCCGGCGAACGTAGCGGGAGCGCTCTTGGGCAGAACTTTGAATTTAAAGTATCTGTACCTGTCCAAATCCCAGATATATTCTTTCGGGACAATGAATACAAATGTTGCATTCCGGTTTTCGGGAATAATTTCATATACCGTCGAAGGATCTATCAGACTGTTTGAAAAAGGCACATCAGTCTCGGGAATGGGGTATCTCCATTTCAATCTGAACGCGCTTGTCTGCGGACGTCCTTCCATCCAGAATCTGTAGGGAAGCATTACTTCCGCAGGGAAAAAGCTGTCGGTAACAAGCTCGACTACTCCGCTTTCCACGTAAGGAGCCAAAATTGCGTCCAGACCCATGGAATTGGGAATATAGCGAACTTTTGTCAGCAGTCCGGCTTCGAGAAGGTCGACCAGCGACTGTACCCCTGAAATGCTGATTGATTTTTTGTTCTCCGATCTTTTCATGCAGTACAGCCAGGCTCCGCCGCCTATCTCGTATGTAGCGCCGTCGCCCGACAACGTGAATTTCGGCACCACATTGTCCAAACCTTCGCCCGTAAGGTCCAGTTCCTGCAGGTTGGGGAAATAGAATATATCCTGAAGCGAGCTTACATGAATCGGAAATACCAGCTTCTCCACGGAAGCGACGGCTGCCGCGGTAAACGAAGTTATTCCGTTAGCTCTCAGAACCGTTTCTTCCGAAGGCGAAAATGCGGTTTCCGCAGTAGGCATGTTGAGTACGATGTCTCTGCTGACAATTATCGTGTCGATTATTCGGGTCTCTCCGTCCGGCAGGATGGGGACGACCTTATAATTCACGGTAATAGTAACTTCGGAACCTGCCTCCAGATTTCCCACGTAAAAACGCGGAGCCGTTCCCTCCGGCACTTCCCCGTTTTTGAGACCGTCCCTGTCCCGATACTCGTATGTCAGGCTGTAATAATCCATAGCTGCCGAACTCAATCCGTTGGGCCAGTCAACGATGGCAGCCGACGGAGAAGCCGAGATTCTCGGCGAAGAAATGGTCAGTAAATTCCTGTCCTGAGAAGTATAGGGAATCATGGCAATTTCCACGGGAACAGACCGGTTGCCGCTCTTGTCGACAGTATAAATGTTGAAACGGTAAAGTTTGGGATTTGTAAGTCCCGTAACATTTATCCATGAACACAGACTGTCAATCGGGTGCGGTACGCCGTCATATTCGACGACGGTGCGGACGGCTTTTCCCAGTTTCATTTCGTTTGCAGGGATACGACCTGCCTGCATAAGGTCGATTTCGACTCTCTCGAAACCGATTTTGCCGTAAATGGTATCGAACTTTCCGGTATACACAACTTCGCCCGAATATTGCTCGACATTCTCATACATGCCCGTGCATGAGGCAAGGAACAGTAAAATTCCCGAAACGGCAACCAAACTTGATATATATTTTATATATTTCATGAAATTTTT
>JAISSE010000223.1 GCA_031273285.1 Prevotellaceae bacterium | reverse complement strand
GTCCTGCAGGACGGCGGGAAGAAGCAGCCCGCAGGAAAAAAATGAAATGAAAAATGAATAAAAATTTAATGGAAAAAAGAGTATTAATGTGTCAACTTTTTTCAGGACGTGACATAACGAACAGTGGACAGTGAATAACGAATAACGAATAGTGAGATAATACATAACAGGTTACAATGAAAATTAGAGTTTTAGTGATGGTTGCATTTGCCGGATTGACGGTATGCAATGCAAGCGGGCAATTGAAAGTGTCTTAATATTTTCAGTGATACAAGGTCGGTCGAGCTTATTGACTGCATTTGTTATGATATGGGCAATAAAATAGGTCTCAGTTATGAAATAAAGAAAATCGTTACTGCCGACGTATATTTTTATTCTTCACAGGCTTATTTTCTGTCTCCCGAAATAAGTATCCGTGCATTTTTTTTAAACAGAGACAGTTACCGACTGTATGCCGGAGCGGGTGTGTTTCGCGGCTGGAGTGGGTCATTTTCATTTCCAATTGGAGTCGAAGTGAAACCTTTCAATTCATATCCCAGCCTAAGTTTCAGATTTGATGTGAATATGGCGCTTGCATTCGGTGATACTCCTCCGCATCTTGCGCCGGGTTTGGGAATATGTTATTCTTTCGGCAAATAACGGGAGAGGCTGTTTTAAACGTGATTCGGCACGCTGATGACGCGGATTTTAAGGATTTACGCAGATAAATAAAAATAAACGCTATAAATAATCTGCATAAATCCGCGTGTCATCTGCGTGCCGAATCTCTTTCAAGACAGTCTTCCTTTTCTACTGTCAATTTGTCAGGTTTTACACATGTGGCAATTTTTTTGCAGTAGCCTTTCTGCGGTTTAATTCGGGATTTAACAAAAATGTAAAAAGAAATGGAAGAAAACAGGCGCGAAGAAATAGAAAACGAAGAAGTTAGCAACAGTATTGAAGATTCGGACATCAAGGAAAATGTCGATAAAAATGTTATTGAAGACGGTTCGGATGACGATAAAGAGAGTCAATTGTCCGAACTTACTGAAAAATTGGCAGAATTTCAGGACAGATATCTGAGACTTTCGGCAGAATTTGACAATTATCGCAAACGCACGCTTAAAGAGAGATTTGAGCTTATAAAAACTGCGGGTGAAGATATTTTGAAAGATTTGCTTCCTGTTATTGACGACTTCGACCGTGCAATGGATGTGATGAGTTCGTCCGATTCAATCGAAGCCATACTGGAAGGTACAAAACTGATTTACGGCAAATTCAAGTCAATACTGGAAAGCAGGGGACTTGCCGAAATCAATCCTGTCGGAGTGGATTTTGACCCTGATATTCACGAAGCTATAGCCAAAATCAAGGGAACGGACGAGCAGGTCGGAAAAATTATCGACGTAACTCAAAAAGGGTATTCGCTTAACGAAAAAATAATTCGACATCCTAAAGTTGTAATCGGAGAATAAATGACAGACAGATGACAAAACGAGACTATTACGAAATCTTGGGAGTGTCGAAAAATTCCACTCCGGATGAAATAAAGAAAGCCTACCGGCAAATGGCTTTGAAATATCATCCCGACAAAAATCCCGGCAACAAGGAAGCCGAAGAAAAATTCAAGGAAGCTGCCGAAGCATACGACATACTTAGCAATCCCGACAAAAAAGCGCGGTACGACCAATTCGGACACAATGCTCCCGGCGGCTTTAGCGGCGCTACCGAATTTGATATGGAAGACATATTTTCGAAGTTCGGAGATATTTTCGGATTCGGCAGTTTCGGAGGATTCGGCAACTTCGGCGGCGGCGGTGGCGGCAGAAGATCGGAACCCATGCGGCGAGGGTCGGATGTGCGTATCAGAGTGAAAGTTGACCTCAAAGACGTTGTCGAAGGAGTCGAAAAAAGACTGAAAGTCCCCGTTCTCGGCAAATGCGAGGTTTGCGGCGGAACGGGAGCGAAAAGCCAGTCAAGCATAAGCACCTGCCCGACGTGTAACGGTCGCGGACATGTTACAAAAATGGCAAACACGATATTCGGCGCAATGCAGAGTACTTCAATCTGCCCTCAATGCCACGGCGAAGGGAAAAAAATCACCGAACTTTGCACCGCTTGTCATGGCGAAGGCACTGTGAAAAAGGAAGAAAACGTTGTTTTCCGGATACCGCCGGGAGTAAGCGACGGCATGCAGCTGAACATTTCGGGAAAAGGCAACGCCGCTCGCAGAGGAGGAGTGAACGGCGACCTGCTGGTTTTGATTAACGAAGAAAAAGACGAGGAATTAATCAGAGACGAGAACGATTTGATTTATTCCCTGTATATAAGCATCCCGCAAGCGGTTCTGGGAGCATCCGTCGAAGTGCCTACGGTTACCGGAAAAGTGAAAATCAGGATAGACCCCGGAACTCAATCGGGCAAAGTGCTGCGACTGAAAGGCAAAGGAGTGCCGGACATCAACGGTTACGAAACGGGCGACCTTCTGGTTTACATAAATTTGTGGACGCCGCAAAAACTCTCGAAAGAAGAAGAACAAATGATGGAAAGTTTTCTGAAATCGGAGAATTTCCGACCCAATCCCTCAAAACAGGACAAGAATTTCTTTGAACGGCTGAAAAGCATGTTCCAGTAGTTCCCGGTTCCCAAGATCAGTCGCATGTCTCTATCATTAGGAAGCGGAAATATCAGAAAATTGCTTACCCGGTATTCCATACCGGCAATCATTGCAATGACGGCGGCATCGCTGTACAACGTGACGGACAGCATTTTTATCGGTCACGGAGTTGAACCGGGTCATCTGGCAATCGCCGGACTGACCGTAACATTTCCGTTTATGAATCTGGCGGCTGCTTTCGGTTCGCTGGTGGGAGTGGGAGCTTCCTCGCTTGTTTCGATAAAATTGGGGCAAAAAGATTATGCTTCGGCAAATACAGTTCTTGGCAACACTTTGGTTCTTAACATCATAATAGGAGTTCTGTTTTCCGCTGTCTGTTATCCGCTTTTGAATCCCATACTCTATTTTTTCGGGGCAAGCGACAATACAATAGATTTTGCCCGTGATTACATGGAGATTATTATTATCGGCAATGTCATCACACACATATATTTCGGGCAGAATGCAATATTGCGGTCGGCGGGATTCCCCAATATTTCCATGTATGCCACGCTGTTGTCCGTTGCCGTCAATTGCCTGTTGAATCCGATATTCATATTTTCATTCGGCTGGGGTATCAGAGGGGCAGCCTGGGCAACCATTCTGTCTCAATCCATATCGCTGGTTTTCCAGATGAAACATTTCCACAACAGGAAAAATATCATCCGGTTCAGCAAAAATATATACAGACTGCAAAAGGATCTGGTCAAAAAAATACTGTCGATAGGCATGTCCCCTTTTCTGATGAATGTCTGTGCCTGTCTGATAGTCATACTGATAAATCGCGGGATGCGGGAACACGGCGGAGACCTTGCTGTCGGAGCTTACGGCATCATAAACCGTATCAGCTTCATATTCGTGATGATAGTGATGGGATTTAATCAGGGGATGCAGCCCGTCGCCGGATACAATTACGGAGCCGGAAACTATTCGAGAGTGACAGAAGTAACCAAACTCACGATTTTCTGCGGGATAGGCGTTACTACTCTCGGATTTCTTGTGTGCGAGATATTTCCAAGTCTGATGATTAAACTTTTTACCACTCGCCCTGAACTGATAGCCGAATCCGTTTACGGCATGCGACTGGTGTTTTCCGTTTTTCCGCTGGCAGGTTTTCAGATGGTTGCAACCAATTTTTTCATGTCCGTCGGGATGTCGAAAAAAGCCATCTTTCTGTCGATGACAAGGCAGGTGCTTTTTTTGATTCCGTGCCTGATTGTTCTCCCGCGATTTTTGGGAACTTTGGGGATATGGATAAGTATTCCCATCGCCGATTTTGTCTCCACAGTCGTTACAGCCATTGTGTTAATCGGTCAATTTCGAAAATTCAGGGACTAATATACAATTATTTACGGATATAATTGATATATTCAAAAAGAATTGGTAAATTTGCGGCATTTTATTGGAAGTTTTTATAAAAGCTTGTTATCTTATACAACGAATTTAGAAGAAATATAATATGGGAAAAATAGTTGCTATAGTAAATCAGAAAGGCGGAGTGGGAAAAACCACCACAGCCATAAACGTTGCGGCGAGTTTAGCCGTGCTGGAAAAGAAAGTGCTGCTCATTGACGCCGACCCTCAGGCAAACGCTTCGTCAGGAATGGGTTTTGACGTTAATACCGTACACAACAGCATTTACGAGTGTTTAATCGGAAAATCGACCGCAAAGGAATCGATACTCAATACGGCGATAAAAGGTTTCGACCTCATATCCTCTCATATTGATTTGGTTGGAGCCGAAATAGAAATGCTTAATCTTCCCGACAGGGAAAAGATTATGAAATCGGTAATCGAAAAAGTCAGAGGTCAGTACGACTATATTTTTATCGACTGCTCGCCGTCGCTCGGACTTATCACGGTCAATGCGCTGACTGCCGCGGATTCGGTGATCATACCCGTTCAGTGTGAATATTTTGCGCTCGAAGGCTTGGGTAAACTGCTCAATACGGTGAAACTCATTCAGGCTCGCCTGAATACCAAACTCGCAATAGAAGGATTTCTGCTGACGATGTACGACGTCCGGCTGCGTCTGGCAAATCAGGTTGTCGACGAAGTACGGCGACATTTCGGGAAAATGGTGTTCCAGACTGTGATTCAGCGTAATGTCAAACTTGGAGAATCGCCGTCATTCGGAAAACCGGTGATTCTGTATGACGCATCATCAATAGGAACCGCCAACTATCTGAACATGGCAAAGGAAATTATCCAGAATAACAGCCATACGGAGGCAAAAAGCTAATATATTAACCGGTTAGAATTTTAAATCATGCCAAAAAAAAATGCTTTAGGAAAAGGTTTGGGAGCTTTGATAAGCACCGATTCAACGGAACACGGTAAGGATATTCCCGTTTCGGTAGAAAACTACGAAATCGAAATAAGCAAAATCAAAGCAAATCCGGGTCAGCCGCGAACGTCCTTCGACGAAACATCTTTGCAGGAATTAGCCGACTCCATCAAAATCCACGGAATAATACAGCCTCTCACTTTAAGGGAAACAGGATACGAGGAATATCAGATAATCAGCGGAGAAAGACGTTTCAGGGCGGCGCAGGCGGCAGGTCTGACAACTGTTCCGGCATACATCCGAACAGCCAATGATCAGGAAACCCTCGAAATGGCTCTTATCGAAAATATCCATAGAAAAGATCTGAATGCCATCGAAATAGCGCTGAGCTACAACCGTCTGATGACCGAATGCGCTCTGACTCAGGTAACGCTTGGCGAAAGAGTCGGAATGCCGCGTTCCACGGTTTCCAACTATCTGCGACTGCTGACTTTGGACGACGAAATTCAACAGGCAATAAAAGACGGTATCATATCCATGGGACATGCAAAACCGCTTTCAGGACTGACTAACCCGAAAATCCGGAAGAAACTTGCAAAACGAATCATCGAAGAAGGCTTGTCGGTGCGGCAGATTGAGGAAATTACCCGGAAAATGACGGAAAAAAAGGACACAAAACACAAACCCGAAGACTCCCGTCAGGAAGAACTGTCGGACAGATTCTGTCTGCTGCTGGAGTTGCTCGACGCAAAATTCAACAACAAAATACAGTTCAAACGAAACAAAAACGGAGAAGGTGGAAGCATTGTCATAAACTACGCATCCGAAGAAGAAATAGAGGCATTTATCAAGAATCTAAGTATTTAAACGATAGTGAGAGAAGTAATAACAAGCGTACTTCTTTGTGTTTTCATTCCTGTAATTTCGTATTCTCAAAGAATAACAGAGATGTCAACAGTGGAAAATCCGGAGGAACCGGCGGTTGTGGAAATCAAAGAACCGCGCAAAAGTTATATCAAGGGACTTCGGGGCATTGATTCTCTTTCGATTGGTAAAATAGCTGTGGCATCGATGGTTGTGCCGGGCTATTCGCAGGCATACAACAGGCAGTACTGGAAAATACCCGTGATTTACGGCGCGGGAGCGGCTATGATTTACGGCGGAGCGCACAGTAAATCGCTGTACAAAAAGACGGGAGACCAAAAATACAAAACTCAAAGCAACTTTTACTACGCCGGCGCAGGTATGGTATATCTGGGAAGCCTGATCGACGGCATTGCAAGCTACAAAACTCACAGAAAAGGCATTGTCCCGATAAAAGCCACTCTTTATTCGACTTTCCTGCCGGGTCTCGGACAGGCTTATAACGGGGATTACTGGAAAATACCGCTTGTGTACGGAGGCTTTGCTTTTACGGGATACTGGCTGAGCCTTAACAATATGCAATATACACGCTATCGCGATGCTTACAATATCGAATATGCCTATACACAGGGTCAGACCGATACTCCAAGCGAATTTAGCGGACGCCTGTCGCTGCAAAGTCTGAAAAACTACAGGGACAGTTTCCGACGAAGCAGGGATTATGCCGTTATGTGGATAGCTCTGTGGTATGCCGTGAACGTAATCGATGCTACCGTCTTCGCACAGCTTAGCAATTTCGACGTAAGCGAGGATTTGGCTTTTAATCTCTCTCCTTCAATAATATCGCCTACAAACTATGCGCAGGGAAATATGCCCGCAATAGGACTTAACCTGACAATAAACATCAAGTGAACTATAAACGATGAACTATGAACGGCGAAGAGCACGAAGCGAAAAAAAATCCGAAGGATTTTTTAATTCGTGGAAATAGTGTTATGTTAATCATCAAAAGCCGGATATAACCGTTTTAATTTTATCCGAGCATCAGCAGTTGTAAACTGCCGGTTTATTTTTGTACAATGCCTATGAACTATGAACTATGAACGACGAAGAGCGCGAAGCGAAAAAAATCCGAAGGAATTTTCATTCGTGAAAATTCGAGAAAAATTAAAAAAAATTCGTGTTATTCGTGTAATTCGTGGATAAAAAAGTTCGTGGATGAAAAAGTTCGTAGATGAAAAAAAATTTCGCGGATATAAAAAATTATTTATATCTTTGCCCCGAAATTTTAATATAATTTTGCGGAATAAAGATAACAGTTATAAGCATGAAATGTTTAAGCACACATAGCGGGTCGACGGGAGAAAAAGCGGTTAATTGCGAAGATTTTAACTGTTTGGCACGATT
>JAISSE010000113.1 GCA_031273285.1 Prevotellaceae bacterium | reverse complement strand
TTTTTTTCGATTTGTCGAAATTTTACTAATTTTGCCGGCTGACAACGATGTTACAAATGGATGAATTATTGGATAAAAGCGCTTTGACAGTCAATCCCGGAGTAGAACAACCGCCTCTTGTTAATCCGGATGCAATGGCGCGAATAAAGAGGAACAAAAAGAAACCTCTCACAACGGAACAGTATCTGGAGGGCATTTTGGAAGGCAACATAACGATTCTCGGCAAAGCCATCACCCTTGTCGAAAGTCTTCTCGACGAGCATCACGAAATGGCTCAGGCAATCATAGAAAAATGTCTTCCTCATTCGGGAAAATCCGTACGCATAGGGATAACGGGAGTACCGGGCGCAGGGAAAAGTACATTTATCGAGGCATTCGGGAAAAAAATCACTTCGTGGGGACACAAACTTGCCGTACTGGCAATCGACCCCAGCAGCGAGCGGTCGAAAGGCAGCATACTCGGCGACAAAACAAGGATGGTCGAACTTAGCTGCGACCCCCATGCGTTTATACGTCCCAGTCCTTCTGCCGGTTCGCTGGGAGGCGTTGCCCGCAAAACAAGAGAAACAGTGATTCTCTGCGAAGCCGCAGGATTCGATACCGTTTTTATCGAAACCGTAGGCGTGGGGCAATCGGAAACCGCCGTACATTCCATGGTCGATTTCTTTCTCCTGCTGATGATTTCCGGAGCAGGCGACGAATTGCAGGGAATCAAAAGGGGGATAATGGAGATGGCAAACATGATTGTTATCAACAAAGCCGACGGGAACAACATATTAAAAGCCATGCAGGCAAAGGCACAGTATCAGAGCGCAATGCACCTGTTTCCCCCGACGGCTTCAAAATGGACTCCGAAGGTGCTCACCGCTTCGTCCAAAGAAAAAACAGGGATGGAAGAAATCTGGTCGTCAATCGACGACTATATGTCGCTGACAAAAAGCAGCGGTTTTTTTCAGTCGAACCGTCAGGAACAGACCAAATTCTGGATGTATGAAACAATAAACGACACACTGCAGAATAATTTTTATTCCAGTCCTCATATTTGCAGTTTGCTACAGGGCTATGAAGACAAAGTTGCCGCAGATGAAATTTCGTCGTTTATCGCAGCCAGGGAACTTTTAGACAAATATTTTGAAGCAACACGGACATGTACAGCATTTACAAAAAGGAGATAGTATCATTTTTTTCATCATTGACCGGATATATTGCAATCGTTGTATTTCTGGCGCTTACGGGCTGGTTTATGTGGATTAATCCGGGCGAGTTCAACATACTGGACGGAGGATATGCCTCGATTGACACTTTGTTTTTCATCGCGCCCTGGGTTTTTCTGTTTCTTGTACCGGCGGTAACGATGCGCAGTTTTGCGGAAGAACGCAAGACCGGTACGATAGAACTGTTATTGACTCATCCGATATCCGAAATGCAGCTGGTGATGGCTAAATATCTTGCCGCCGTAACACTTGTGCTGTTCTCGCTGATACCCTGTCTGATATATTTCGCTACCGTTTATTATACAGGTAATCCGACTGGCAACATTGATTCGGGCGGAACATGGGGGTCGTTTATCGGATTGTTTTTTCTTGCTTCGGCATATGCCGCTATCGGGATATTTGCATCGTCATTGACGGATAATCAGATAGTGGCTTTTATCGTGTCGGCGGTTCTATGTTTTTTTGCCTATGCGGGCTTCGACGGACTGGCTTCAATGGCGACGCTGAAATCCGTCAATGCTTTTATAATTTCCATGGGTATCAACGAACATTATAAATCGTTGAGCCGCGGAGTTATAGATATACGCGACATTATGTATTTTGTGATTGTTTCCGCCGTGTTTGCAGGCGCGGCGCGTTTGAAGCTGCAATCGCGCAAATGGTAGGATATGTTGCCGGATATCTCTGTAATAGAATTTATTAAAAGCCATCACGTGCTTACTCTGGCTACCTGCGCCGCTTCGGCGCCGTACTGTTCCAACATGTTCTATGCCCTGCTGGAAAAGGAGTTTTGTCTGGTGTTTACTTCCGACAGGAATACGAAACATATATCGGACGTATCCGAAAATCCCGTCGTTGCGGGTTCCATCGTTTTGGAAACCGAAACAGTGGGTAAAATACGGGGACTGCAATTTTGCGGAAAAATGATGGAAGTTTCGGGAAAACTCAAAACCAAAGCAATAGCGACTTATCTGAGACGTTTTCCGTACGCCGTCCTGTCCGGAACGCCTGTCTGGGTTGTAGAATTAACCTATACGAAATTTACCGACAACCGACTTGGTTTCGGCAGAAAACTTGTCTGGGAAAAAAATGAAAACAGTAATTTGTAATTGTCTATGTCCGATTATATTAAATTGACGATAAATATTGGAAACGACGGGATGTTATCCGATATTCTGATTGCCGAACTGGCTGACGCGGGGGTTGAATCGTTCGAGGAAGAAGATGGAATACTGAATGCCTATCTGCGTAAAAATGATTTCGACAAATCCGTTCTTGACCGGTTGTCGGCGGACAACGCTTTCATCGGAACGTTAACGTATTCCGTCGAAGAAATAAAATCCGCAAACTGGAACAATGTCTGGGAATCGAACTTCGAACCGGTTGTTATTGCCGACAAATGTGTTGTTTACGCATCTTTTCACCGCGATTTGCCCGATGCTGCCTGCAAAATACTGATCAATCCAAAAATGACATTCGGCACCGGACATCACGAAACCACGCATCTCTGCGTCGAAGCGATTATGAGTCTTAATATTGAAGGGAAAACATTTCTTGATATGGGTTGCGGAACGGGCATTCTGGGAATTTTGGCGGCTGTGAGGGGGGCGTCGAGCGTAACGGCTATTGATAATGACCCCACGGCGGTTGAAAATGCCGTCGAAAATGCCGCTATCAACAATGTTTCCGACAAAACGGATATCTTTGAGGGAAATCTGCTTTCGATCGAAAACCGGAAATTCGATATAATCGTTGCCAATATAAACAGAAATGTATTGCTTGACGACATGGAAGGATATGTCAAAAGCCTGAACAAAAACGGAATACTGATAATCAGCGGATTTTACAGGGAGGATATTCCGGTTCTTACGGACAGGGCTACTTCTCTGGGTTTAAGTAAAAACATGGAATCGGTACGCAACAAATGGGCGGTCGTGATGTATTTGCGGGATTCGAATGCAGTGAATAACGAATAGAGAATAACGAATAATAACAGTCAAGCCGACGCTGATTTTTAGCTCGACATAATCCATGACCAAAACGACATCGCCTGTTCCTCTCTTTTATTTACCGGACATTTTCGGATAAAATATCTTTGACCTGTTCAACCGTGAAGTTTGTGATATCAGCGATATCTTCTATGGGCAAACCTCTCCGATACAAATTGAGAACAACGGATGTTTTCCCTTTTTGCTCGCCTATCCGTATGCCTTTTTGCTCGCCTATTTGCATACCTTTTTTCTCGCCTATCCGTATGCCCCTTTGTTCGCCTATTTGTATGCCTCTTTTTTCGCCTCTTAGTTCGCCTCTTGATTCGGCATAATCCACGGCAAGAACAACATCGTCGTATTCCAGAATACTTTTGTTATATGCTTCCATTTCTTCGGGTTTTAATTTATTGATTTGTGCTTCTTCGTATAAATTTTGAAATATTTCTTCGTCAAACTGTTCGGGACACTGATGCAGATATTCCATGTTTTTCAGGGAATAAAGCCATTTGTCCGTCGGGGTCTCCGATTCCGCTTCCGTCTTGCTGAATTTCGGCAATTCTATTATTACAAATTTCAACTTGTCGGTAAAAGCGATGCCGGAATTTTTCCTTATCAGCTCAATTTCCTCCATAACAATATCCTTAGCCGATTCTTCCTCAAACAGTACGAAATCCAGAATGGCTATGAAATAAACTTTATTAAGAAAATAATCCCATGGTTTTAAGACCGTTTTACCACTTTTATCCTTCAGTTTAATTTTGCCTTTGGGAGCCTGCGCCCGTATCGGATAGGTTGAATAAAACAGCGCTCTGTCCGCAAAATTCGGTTGTCCGGCTTTTTGCATTTCTACGATAAACCGTTCGCCTTTACTGTTTTTGCAGTAAAGGTCATAAATGGCTTTGCGGTCTTCCGCCCTTTCTCCAAGCTGTTCCTGCGGGATATACTCAATATACACAACATTTTCCGACAGTACCGCATTCAGAAAAGCCATCAGCCTTTCCTTATTGCCGAAGATTTTTTTAAATCCGAAATCCGTCTTCGGATTGATAAAAACCGGGAAAGCCGATTCTTCCGCTTTTTTCCTTTTGCTTTTACTCATATCCCCAAAAATTATGCCGTAAAGATAAATGTTTTTTTGCAAACTCTACGCATAATTTTTTCTTTTATCTGTTAATCACTGATTTTCTTGATTTCGGACGTGAAGATGCCGATAAGTCCGCATCCGGTCAGTACGGTTGAAAAACAATTATTCCCACATTCGGAAACGGGAAAAAGCTCGCGAGATGAATAATTCCGTAAAATCCGTCGAAATTCCATCATTCGTGCGCCTGTTTTGCGATAATATCAACTCAGGATATCGCTTTTATAAGTCATTCATTCAAAACAGTTAAAACCTTACCGGGTCGGGGTTTTCGAATCGGTTTTTTTCACTTTAAAATAAATGTCGTATTTTTATCGCGAAAATACTGGAAAAGTATTATTGTGTAAGTCATTAAAATTTAGAATTACAATGAAGAAATTAATGTTATTGTTCCTGCTGCTGCCGGTTTTTGAAGTCCGTGCGCAGATTTATATGGAAAACATGAATCAAATATTTGTCATCGGCAGCCTTAGAGAAGAAGGAAATCTGCTGGTTCCGGTACGATGGGCAAAAGTGGAACTCAAGGGGATGGATAAAACCGTATATGCCGATGGAACAGGTTATTTTGCAATAGACGGGAAAGGCTTGCGAATCACTTCCTCTGCCGATTTGACGCTTATAATTTCTGCCGACGGATACGAAACGAAGGAGTACACTTTTACTCCGGGAAGAACGGAACTTGGAGTGATATTCGTCAGACCCGAATACAGGGATATTAATCCGATAACAGTCAATGACCTGATGCCCGACCGACCGGAAATAAACGGACAGACAATCGGCAATATCGGTGCGGCGGCATTGTTCTGGAACGACGACGCGCTTGCCAAAGCAACTAATTTGCAGCTGGGTATGCACGGTTTCAAAATGCGTGGATACGACTGGAGGAATACCGAAGTCTATATCAACGGGGCATCGTTCAACGACCCTGAAGCGGGATATGCCTATGCCGGTCTTCTTCACGGATTTATTGATATTGCGAAAAAAAATACCGGCAGTTCGCGTTTGGTCGATAACAGGATTTTTTACGGCGATATCGGCGGATACAGCAATATTGACATCAATCCGCTGCGAATGTATCCGCGCAAAAAAGTGTCGTACACTTTCGGCAATTCTTTGTATACACATTCGATGGACGCCCTGTATTCGAGCGGAGAAATGGCTTCCGGATGGGCGCTGGGTATGTATGTGTCGGGAAAACTGGGCGAAGGATTTATCGCAGGAACACAATACGAGGGAATATCCTACCTGTTTTCCGCCGGAAAACGCATAGACGATTTCCACAGTTTTGCCTTCTTCGTAGCAGGTTCGCCGACAAAAAGAGGTTTGGTAAACTATTCTACGCAAACCGTCTATGACCAAAAGGGAGACAACTACCATAATTCCGCATGGGGCTATAACAGCGGTATTGCGAAAAATTCGCGCCGGAATATATTTCATCAGCCCTTACTTGGCGTATCGCACGAATGGGAAGGCGAAGTTTCGACGCTGAACACGTCCGTACTGTTTTCGAGCGGCAACAGAGGCGAAACGGGCTTGAATACGACCAGCGAAGCGTCCCATTCCGACTGGACGGGATTTCAGCGCAATCCGGTGTCGGCAGGTCAAATTGTCTGGGATTCGATATATTCCGAAAATCGGACGTCTGCCGGCGGACAGTCTCAATATATCCTTGATAAACACTCCTCGAACAGAACAATGATTGCGCTCAACAGCGTTTACGACCTGCTGGAATGGGGAAATCTCGAAACAACGGCAGGCGTCGAGGCAAAACTGTATTTCGGAAGATATTATAATGAAGTATATGACCTGCTGGGCGGAAACCACTGGCTTAATACGGACAAATTTTTAACCCCTCCGGACAATCCCGATTTTTACCAGTTCGACATACATCTGCCCGACAGGAAGATTGCGAGCGGCGGAAAAACGGGACACGATTATTCCGTAAGACAGCAATCGTACAAGTTGTGGAATGTGTGGAGGTACTACATGCAGATGTTAAAATTCAGTCTGGGAGCTTCAACATCTTATCTTTCGTATGGTTACACCGGCAATATCAAAAACGGAAAAGTCGCTGATTCGGATGCGAAACAACCCTCCCGAAAATTTTTCAACTATTCGGGAAAAGCAGGCGTAGCCTATAAACTGACATCGAGAAGCGATGTTGAAGCGAACGTAATGTATTCGAATCGAGCGCCTTTATTCTCTGACGCCTATTTGTCTCCGCGAATCTCGGGAAATCTGCTGCCCGGTCTGAAGAACGAAAAGATACTGGCTGCCGAAATGAATTTCAATTTGTCCGCTGCCGTCGTGGATTTGCGCGTGTCCGCTTTTTTCACGCAGATTAAAGACCGGTCGTTAGTCCGAAGCTACTACGACAACGATTATCTCAGCCGTTTCGACATGGGAATTTCGGGACTGGATTCGAGACATATCGGAGGAGAAGCCTCCGCAAGATTCAGTATCGTCAAGGGACTGAAAGCCGATTTGGCTGCATCATACGGAGTATACAAGTATATCTCCGACCCGAATATTACGCTGTTGCAGGAAAATATCAACACGGTACGGCTGAATGACACCGTCAATATGAACGGATTATTTATCGGAAACGCTCCCGGTCTGGCGATTGCGGCAGGCGCTGTATATGAATCGCCCCTGCGTTTCTGGCTTGGACTGAACCTCGCATACACGGGTCAAAGTTATGCGGATATAAATCCGATAATATTATCCGGCAGCTATTTGTCGGCACATGACAATATTCGCGAACAACCCGGATTGACGGGGACGTTTACTCTCAATTTTAAAGGCGGATATGTTTTTGTATTCGGCGGCAAACGCAAGCAGGCATTGAGCCTGAACGTGCATGTGCAGAATTTGCTCGGCAGCGAAGGTATCCTGGGCGCATACAGTCCGTTCGGCACGGAAAGCAGCGAAACAAGATACGCTTATATTTACGGCAGAACAATGTATCTGATGCTGAGGTTTATGTTCTGAGAAGGATGAGGGATGAGGGATGAAGGATGATTCTTTTTAACTCTCAATTCTTTTCGTAATTGGCTACGTCGAACTCACGTTTGACTGCGTCGAACTCACGTTTCGTAATTCATTCTCAACTCCCAACTCCCAACTATAAAAAGAGAATCTTATCGGATGGGGATTTGCCGACAAGATTCTCGTGCAGTCAAGGTTTAACAGGTGCTAAGATAGGTCAAATAGTTGAATATCTACGTGTATAAGGTTCTTTATAATCTGTTTTTAATCTTTTTCAGACTGTTGTTTACAGTAATAACTTCATCTTTTTTAGTATTGTAAACAACATGACTGTTGCCTGTTCGAAGATGCAGTTTTCCCCCCAGGGAGGACAAAACGACCGCTTCGGTCAGTTTGCCGTTTTCCCACGAAACGTCCACGATAAAACCGCCGCGCGCGCGCAGACCTTTTACCGAACCCCTGCCTGCCATATCCGTCGGAAGCGAAGGCAGCAGATGGATGTCGAAAGAGCCGTCGGAGGTGGGCAAATGGCTTTGTACAAACATTTCGGCAATGGCGGCTGTGGCTCCGAAATTGCCGTCAATCTGGAAAGGCGGATGGTCGTCGAACATGTTCGGTAAAGTTTTGCTGCCCAGCAGCACCGATAACAGTTTGAACGCATGGTCGCCGTCGTGCAGACGGTTCCACATATTGATTTTCCATGCCAGTCCCCATCCCGTTCCGTCATCGCCGCGGGCTACCAGCGTTTTACGGGCGGCTTCAGCCAGATCGGGAGTGCCGACCACCGTTATCTGATTGCCGGGATGCAGCCCGAACAGGTGCGACGTGTGCCGATGATGCGGTTCCGCTTCCCTGTAATCTTCAGCCCATTCCAGAATGCGTCCCGTCGTTTTGCTGATTTGTATGGCGGGCAGGCGTTTCAGCGTTTTTTCACATTCGGCGCGGAAGTCATTGTCCGTTTTCAGGATTTTGCAGGCTTCGACACAATTGGTCAGCAGATTGTGGATGATTTCCAAATCCATGGTTGCACCGTAGGTGAACACCGAATGTTCGCCGTTGGGCAGAATAAACGCATTTTCGGGAGAATAGGAGGGATTGGTAACGAGTTTTCCGGCGTATGCCGTTCCCTCAGGCGCTTCGACCAGAAAATCCATGATAAAGCGGGCTGCTCCCTTCATTATGGGATAGGCGCGCCGGGCAAGAAAATCCTTATCGCCTGTAAATGTGTAGTGTTCCCACGGATGTTGAGCAAGCCATGCCGAACCCATGGGCCATATTCCCTGCGGACCGTCGGCAGGCGCGGTGAATCCCCATGCATCCGTCAGGTGATGAACGACCCAGCCGCGTGCGCCGTATATCACCTTGGCGCTTTGTTCTCCGGGTTTTATCATCACATCCGTCAAATCGAACATGGGAACATGCAGTTCGGACAGATTGGTGATTTCCGCAGGCCAGTAGTTCATCTGGAAATTGATATTCGTATGAAAATCGGCATTCCACGGCGGATTCATCTGCCATGCCCAGAGACCCTGAAGATTGGCGGGCATGCCTCCGGGGCGGGATGACGAAATCAGCAAATATCGCCCGAACTGGAAATAAGTCTCTACCAGCCCCATGTCGGGCTTGCTGTTTTTGCGGGCAAGATTCAGACGTTCGCTTGTGGTAAGATTTTCGATGTCAGGAGATACCGTACCCAAATCCAGTTCGACACGGTTGAAGTATTGTTGATAATCGGCAAGATGCGCCGTTTTCAGCTGTTCGTACTGTTTACCGGACACTTTCGCAATGGTTTCGGCACATTTATCAGCAGGATTTCCCGAAAATTCCATGATTCCTTTGGCAAGATTTTCCATTCCCGGATAATCGGTCGCTCCGGCGATATACAGGGTCAGCGCATCGGCATCTTTGATATTGAGCATATTCGTATGACCGAACGAGTCGTGCACAAACGTTACCGAACCGTTTTCGGCTACCGCCTTTACCTGTGCCGCAAAACTTATCCGCTTCGAATTGTCTCTGTTGCCGGAAGAAAGACGTCCCGTCAAAAGCAGGGACGCGGGGTCGGAAGGGATTCCGCGACATTCGGCGTTTCTTTCCCGTCTTAAAGTGAGATTAAGATTGATTTTATTCTTTTTATCGGCAACAATTCTGACAACAATCACATTATCGACCGCCGAAGCGAAATATTCGCGTTTGTATCCCACTCCTTCCGAAGTATATTTCACTGTCGTAACGGCGGTGGACAAATCAAGGCTTCGGACATAATTTTCCGCTTTAAGCTCCGGAGTATCAAACCACAACTCGCCCAGCGACTGATAGGCTTTAACGCCTCGCGGATTACCCATCATGGTTTTTTCGGCAAGTTGCACAGCCTCGTTATTTTTGTTTTCAAACAGCAGACGCTGCACTTCCGGCAATGCTTTCAGTCCTTCGGGATTGTTGGGGTCTAAGGGAGAACCGTCCCATACCGTATTTTCGTTCAGCTGTATACGTTCGTCCGCTACTCCGCCGAATATCACTGCTCCGAGTTTTCCGTTTCCGACAGGATATCCTTCTTCCCATACCTTAGCCGAGTTTCGCGACCAGATCACATTTTTTCCCTGCGGTCTGGCTTCTTTTCCCGAAAACAGGGCGCGGTCCGTCCATCCGGCGGTAATCCGGGTTTTACGTTTGCTTGCCTCAAGTCCTGTTGTCTGCACAACTTTTTTGATTGTCCCGTCTTCATTATAATACAGTTTGTCGAAACATATTGAACGCAGATTGCCCTGTCCCGACAGGTCGCAGTTATGATAAAAGATGTACGATTGTCCCTTATATTCAACGATTGAGCCGTGATTTGTATCCGAACCCGTATTATCCAGAAAAACGTCGCGATACGTCCACGGTCCCAGCGGGTTTTTGCTTGTGGCATATCTTAACCTGTTGCCGCGCCGTTCGTTGTCGGCATACGAAAGATAATAGATTCCGTTCCGTTTGTGTACCCATGCCGCTTCGTGGAAATCGTCGAGACCTTCCATGTTCAGCAGTGGCCCGTCGAGTTCCATCATGTTGTCTTTCAGCTTGGCGCCCATACATCTGCTACCGCCGCCATAATAAAAATAAGCCTGTCCGTCGTCGTCAATAAAGACGGCAGGGTCAATCATTGCAAACTCCGGCAATCCTTCGATATAGCCCTGAACTTCAAAGGCGCCGGCAGGCTGTTTGCTTGTGGCTATCCCTATTTTCCAGGTATTGTTCCAGTCTGTTCCGCTCGGATGGGGAAAATAGAAATAATATGTTCCGTTTTTGTAGGCACAGTCCGGCGCCCACATAAATCCGCCTTCCGGACGTCCCCAGGCGACCTGCTCCGAACCGAGGATTTCGCCGTGATCCGTCCAGTTAACCATATCGTCGGTCGAATAGACATGATATTTGTCCATCAGGTCGCATCCGCGCGGAGGATCGACGTCGTGCGAGGGATAAACATAAAGCCTGCCGTCAGCCCATACATGAGCGGAAGGGTCGGCGGTGTAGAGGTCTCTTACAAACGGATTGTTCCGAGCCGCACACAAATTGGCGAATAACCCGGCTGCGAGACACAAAAACGGTAAAACTTTCTTCATATTGTCATTTTTAGTCATAACACATTTATTAATATTTTTTGCAAAAATACAACTTCCGGGATTAACAAAAGGGTTAATAAAAGATTAATGCGTAAAAAAATTTCATTTGCCGGCGAAATTTATCCGTGAAACGAAGTTCGACGCAGTCAATAACCCCGTGCAGGCGAGCCGCAGTGCGGGGCAGCGACACCCCGCACCATCACAATTCCACAGGAGTTGAACAAATCCGGTATTCATCCGATGTTCTACCCGCTTCGGGATTGAGAGAAGAGACGCCGCCGCAACCCCGCACTGCGCTTCGCCTGCGGCTCATTTGTACGTGGTTATCAACATTAAATCCCTGTTAGGGGCTTTCCATCCGCCGACCCTGCAAACCCTGTTCAATACTCTGTTAGTATCTTATTTGTTAAATTGATGTACTTTTCGGCAGAATATCCTTTCCTTTTTGATTCAGCCTGTCCGGCTTAGGTACTACCTGTCGTCTTCTTAGACTGTACCTATTCCATCCATCGTTTATAGTTCATCGTCGTTTTTCGCTGTTTTTGATGATTCGCTTCCGTTCAAACAGGGATAAATCGACAGCATGTATTTAATTATAATTCGGTTGTTTTAAAACAATTACAGGTTTTCAATCAATAATTAATCATCCGAAATAAAATATTTTTATACCTTTGAAATCGAATCCGACGGTTTGAACGGTTGATTTTCGCTGTTCGACATGGTCGAAAACATGAAATGAAATGGATTTTTATACTGAAAATTAAATATTAACATAATGGCAAATTTTTATTCCGACAACAAAGACTTGAAATTTCATCTGGAACATCCGCTGATGAACAAAATCGTAGAACTCAAGGAAAAGGGTTTTACCGACCGGCATCAATACGACTACGCTCCCGTAAGTCTCGAAGACGCATTGGACAGTTATGACAAAACGCTGGAGATAATCGGGGATATTTGTGCAAATATCATCAGCCCGAATGCCGAAAGCATTGATCATGAAGGTCCGCAGGTTATCGACGGACACGTCAAATAT
>JAISSE010000101.1 GCA_031273285.1 Prevotellaceae bacterium | reverse complement strand
AGGAACGTGAAATAAATAACATATAATGATTAAATTTTGCAAGTCTTACATCCCGTCAGGGATGTATCGCTCGGTAGAATGGAATACACCTCTCCAATCCCTGCATCCTGTTAAGGATGCATCCCTGACAGGATGCAGAAATAGCGGTGGTATCTTTTTTCTACCGAGCGAGGCATTCCTGACGGAATGCAATCCGGTAAATGCAGACCATTACAAGTTATATATTTTTCATCACTAAGCGATTTGGGCTATCGCTACGCAGAACGAAGAGAACGCAGTCGTCATCTCCATCCATATCACCTCAAAATAAGATTTAGCCGAAAATTTGTTTTTTTGTCATGTACTAAAAAAAGTATTATCTTTGCCGCCGCAAAATTGTATTAAAAATATGGCTCAGAAATTATTTGCCGAATTTCCACCTATAACGGCAGAACAGTGGGATGAGGTTATTGTCAAGGATTTGAAGGGCGCCGACTATGAGAAGAAATTAGTCTGGAAGACACCCGAAGGATTCAATGTTCGTCCGTTTTACAGCGCTGCAAATCTCGAAAATTTGCAGCATCTCAAGTATGCACCGGGGGTGTTTCCTTATGTAAGAGGTGTCCGTTGTGATAACAACTGGAAAGTATCCCAGACAGTCGAACCCGACAGTCGTGGCGTTTCCGCGGACAATAGCCTGATATTGTCGATTCTAATGAAAGGCGTCAATTCCATCACCTACAGAATCGGGAACGAAGGTCTTTCCGACGGGGATTTCAACGTGCTGACCAAGGAAATTGCATTTCCCTGTATCGAAACCAATTTCGGACCCTGCTGCTGCAAAAGCGCTCCGAAAACCCTTCGGCAGGTTATTGCAAAGGTACAGTCCGAAGGCTGGGACGTCAACGCAATCGAAGGCTCTATCGACTACGACCCTCTGCGACAGCTGACTCTCTCCGGCAATTTCTGTCGGGAAACCGCTTTTGCAACCGCAAAATCACTGGTTGAAACAAGCAAACCGCTTCCGAAATACAGGGTTATCGGGGTCAGTCCCTACATATACCACAATGCCGGTTCGACAATAGTCCAGGAACTTGCGCTCGGTCTGTCGATGGGCAGCGAATATCTGACCCACCTGACCGATTTGGGGTTAATTACCAACGAAATAGTTGCCCGGCTAAGATTTACTTTCGCCACAGGTCCGAATTATTTCATGGAAATAGCAAAATTCAGGGCAGCGCGTCTGCTTTGGTCTCAAGTCGTTAGACATTACGGCGGTTCGGACGCCATCGCCGGAATCAGAATACATGCCGTAACGTCGGAATGGAATCAGACAATCTACGACCCTTATGTCAACATGCTGAGAGGCACGACGGAAGCAATGTCGGCGGCTTTGGCGGGCGTTGATTCGCTGGAAGTTACTCCATTCAACACGCCTTATGCTCCGAAAGACGAGTTTTCAAGCCGCATAGCCCGCAATACCCAGCTGCTGCTTAAAGAAGAGGCTTATCTGGATCGTGTTACCGACCCTTCCGCCGGCTCTTACTATATCGAAAGCCTTACGGCGTCCATCGCAAACGAAGCGTGGAAACTGTTTACCGAAATCGAAGGCAAAGGCGGCTATCTCAAGTCCCTGGAGGAAGGATTTATACAGGACATGATCAGAACGGCGGCTCAAAAAAAGGATTTTAACATCGCCACACGTCGCGATATTCTGCTCGGAACAAATCAGTATCCCAACTTTACGGAAAAACTGAGTGATAAAGTTCTTGAAGAACAGGCATCAATGTCCTGCTGCTGCTGCGGAGATGCAAACGACGGCAAACAAATCGTTGAGCCGATCAGGATTTACCGCGGGGCGGAAGCTTTCGAAAAGTTGAGAATGAGAACCGAACGCGCGGGCAAAACGCCCGTGGTTTTTATGCTGACTTTCGGCAACCTGTCGATGTGCAGGGCGAGAGCGCAATTCTCGTGCAATTTCTTTGCCGTTGCAGGGTTTGAAGTTCGGGACAACAACCGCTTTGCCGATATAAACGAGGGTGTTGAAGCGGCATTGAAAGCAGGCGCGGATATTGTGGTTGCATGCAGTTCGGATGACGAATATGCCGACGCGGTTCCCGTAATCAGCGAAAAACTTGCGGGAAAGGCTATCGTCGCAGTCGCCGGAGACCCCGCGTGCCGACCGGATCTGGAAGCCAAAGGCATCAATAATTTTATAAGTATCAAGTCGAACGTCCTGGAAACACTGAAAGAGTATCAACTAAAATTAGGCATTAAATAATATGAGACCGAAATTTACAAATATATCATACGAAAGCCATTCTCCGGTAACCGGTTGTGGCGGAAAAACACAATCGGGATTCATGACCCCCGAACAGATTCATGTCAAAGGCACATACAGTGCCGAAGACCTTGAAGGAATGGAACATTTGAGCTATGCGGCAGGATTGCCGCCATATCTGCGCGGACCCTACAGCACCATGTATGTCATGCGTCCGTGGACGGTACGGCAGTATGCCGGATTTTCGACAGCCGAAGAATCCAATGCATTCTATCGCCGCAATCTGGCTGCGGGACAAAAAGGGCTGTCCGTGGCTTTCGACCTTGCCACTCACCGCGGTTACGACGCCGATCATCCGCGTGTTGTCGGCGATGTCGGTAAGGCGGGCGTTTCCATTTGCAGCGTGGAAGACATGAAGATACTTTTCGACCAGATACCCCTGGACAAGATGTCGGTGTCGATGACAATGAACGGAGCCGTGCTGCCCGTGCTGGCTTTCTATGTCGTTGCGGGTCTGGAACAGGGCTGTACGCTGGAACAGCTTAGCGGCACCATCCAGAACGATATTCTGAAAGAATTTATGGTGCGCAATACATATATCTATCCGCCCGAATTTTCGATGCGCATAATCGGAGATATTTTTGCGTATACGGCTAAAAATATGCCGAAATTCAATTCCATCTCCATTTCGGGGTATCACATGCAGGAAGCGGGCGCAACCTGCGATATCGAAATGGCTTACACTCTTGCCGACGGTCTTGAATATCTGCGTACGGGCGTAAATGCAGGTATGACAGTCGATGAGTTTGCCCCGCGTCTGTCGTTTTTCTGGGCTGTGGGTATGAATCATTTCATGGAAATAGCAAAAATGAGGGCGGCGCGTATGCTGTGGGCTAAAATTGTCAAGACATTCGAACCCAAAAATCCCAAATCGATGTCGTTGCGGACGCACTCTCAGACTTCGGGCTGGAGCCTGACCGAGCAGGATCCGTTCAATAATGTCGCCCGCACATGTGTCGAAGCCATGGCTGCGGCTTTGGGGCATACTCAATCGCTGCATACGAACGCTTTGGACGAAGCTATCGCATTGCCTACCGATTTTTCGGCGCGTATCGCACGTAACACACAGATATACTTGCAGGAAGAAACAAACATCTGCCGTTCGGTCGACCCCTGGGCTGGCTCGTACTATATCGAAAGCCTGACGCAGGCGCTGGCTTTGCGCGGCTGGGAACATATCCGGGAAATCGAAAAACTCGGAGGCATGGCAAAAGCTATCGAAACAGGTCTCCCGAAGCTCAGAATAGAAGAAGCTGCCGCACGTAAACAGGCTCGTATAGATTCGGGGCAGGACACGATTATCGGTATCAACAAATATCGTCTTGAAAAAGAAGATCCTATTGATATCCTTGATGTGGACAATACGGCGGTGCGCGAAGCCCAGATCAAGCGTTTGCGACAGTTGAAGGCAAACCGTAACGAAACGGAAGTGCAGGCAGCTTTATCGAATATAACCAAAGCAGTGGAAACAAAAACGGGCAATCTGCTGGAGCTTGCTATAGATGCGGCACGGAAACGCGCTTCTCTTGGCGAAATATCGGATGCCTGTGAAAAAATAGTAGGTCGTTATCAAGCCGTTATACGTATGAATTCAGGAATATATTCAGCCGAATCGAAAAACGATTCGAACTTCGAAAAAGCCCGCGGAATGGCTGCCGAATTTGCAAAAAAGGAAGGACGTCAGCCGCGTATTATGATTGCAAAACTGGGTCAGGACGGACATGACCGCGGAGCAAAAGTTGTAGCGACGGGTTATGCCGATATAGGCTTTGACGTCGATATGGGTCCATTGTTCCAGACGCCCGTCGAAGCCGCCAAACAGGCGGTGGAAAACGACGTTCACGTGGTAGGCGTATCCTCGCTTGCCGCCGGGCATAAAACCCTGGTTCCCCAGATTCTGGACGAGTTGAAAAAACTTGGTCGCGAAGATATTCTGGTCATTGTGGGCGGCGTGATTCCCGCTCAGGACTATAGATTTCTTTACGATTCGGGCGCCTCGGCAATATTCGGACCCGGCACGCCGGTTTCAACCGCCGCGGTTAAAATCCTTGAATTACTTTTAACCGAATAAAATATGATTGTCAAACAGTTTGAAATGAATAAAATATTTTTTACAGTTATCGCATTTTTTGCTCTGATGCAGGTTTCTTTTGCGCAGGACAGGGTTTTTGCCAAAGGGGACAAGGTTGTCGGTCTAAGCACAGGGTTTCTCAGTTCCGCATATTCCGGAAACGGATGGAAAATGACTGCCCCTCCAATCTTATTAACAGGAGAATACGGTATAGTTGACGGGCTGATAAACGGAAACGCATCAATAGGCGCGGGAGTGGATTTCGGATATGTAAGCCGGAAATACAATGCGCCTCTGTTATCTTACAAATATTCCAACCTGATATTCGGTGCAAGAGGCTCGTTCCATTATCAATTCGTCGATAAATTAGATACTTATGCAGGTTTTATGCTTGGTTATGATATCGTTTCGGGAAACGATCATTACGCTTCAAGCGGTTTTGCCTGGGGTTCTTATGTGGGCGCCCGGTATTATTTTTTCGATAATTTTGCAGCGATGGCGGAAATAGGCAACAATATATCCCTGATTAACGTAGGCGTTGCCTTTAAATTTTAGGATAGCATTTCATACGCACGAATTTAAACACGGATGATCCTGGATTTTTTTATGGGTGAGAAAAAAATCCGATCAAAATCCGTGTTTTTCGTGTTTTTTTTGTAACGAATGTTTTCGGATAAATCGGTCGGATAAGTCCAAAGGATGTAATCAAGGCTAAATCTTATTTTGAGGTGCTATGGTAAGAGGTAACGACTATGTACCCTTCGTTCAGCGTAGCGATAGCCCGAAGGGCTTGATTTTCATAACCGCAGGTCTTGACCTGCGGACAGGAACATCCCCGACAAACTCTGCCTGAAAGGCAGGACTTCAATTTTTAAATCCTCATTTACAATTAGTAAACTCCGGTTTAAAAATCTTGTCTGCCTTGAAAAATCGAGTTTTTAGGAGTTCCCTATAATATGTCGCCTGCGTGTCGAATTACTTTTGAAACCGCCTCCTGTGTTTGCCGCCTTATAATCCACCAAACCTCCTTTGGCGATTTATTGCTTTAGGGAACTCCTAAAAACTGCTTTTTCGGCGTTCGACTTCAATTTTTAAATCCTCATTTACAATTAGTAAACTCCGGTTTAAAAATCTTGTCTGCCTTGAAAAATTGAGTTTTTAGGAGTT
>JAISSE010000096.1 GCA_031273285.1 Prevotellaceae bacterium | reverse complement strand
AATAAATTAAAACCCGAAGAAATGGAAGCATATAACAAAAGTATTCTGGAATACGACGATGTTGTTCTTGCCGTGGATTATGCCAAACAAAAAGGCATACAAATAGGAGAAAAAAGAGGCGAACAAAGAGGTATACGGATAGGCGAGCAAAGAGGCATACGGATAGGCGAACAAAAAGGCGAGCAAAGAGGTATACAAATAGGTGAACAAAAAGGCATACAAATAGGCGAGCAAAAAGGTAAAACAGACGTTGTTCTCAATTTGTATCGGAGAGGTTTGCTCATGGAAGATATCGCAGATATCACAAACTTCACTGTGGAGCAGATAAAAGATATTTTATCGAAAAACCTGCAATAAAATTCGTCGGGAAATGAGGGGGAATGCGAAAGAATTGTATACAAATTATTTCCACAAATTTTTATTGTCCCGAAACTTTGGAGATATTCCGCGAAAGTTTCGGGAGCATCGCAAAAGTTAGAGAATGTGCCTGCCCACCCGGCAAGTCAGGGCTTGTATTTTGCCTGAGCGAATATTCTGTGATAGTCGTTGTCGTCCATCAGTTCCCGGAGACTTGTTTGGGGATTGTTTTTCATGTATTTTGCAATGATGTTGTATCCAATCCAGTTGCAGGCTTTGCCGGGAGATTCGGAAGTAAATTCGGAAGTATTGGGAGCCGGCTCCGTCAGTTTTTTGATTATTAAATAATCGGTAGAATAGAGCCGTTTGTTTTCAATCAGGGTAACCCACATGGTTTTTTCGTTGTTTTTACACCATCGGAGCTGGTCTGCCGAAAATCCGAAAATCAGGGTATCGGCTTCGTCGGGCAAAATCATGTCCGTTGCATAAAGAATCTTTCCCTCATACAGCATCTTTGAAATCAAATCGTTGTTTTGCCTGCCGTTCAGTACCCATTCGCTCGCCACAAGGGTCGAAAGAAAGTCGGAGACGATTTTTTCGCGATGCATGTGTCTCGACATGTACTTGTTGAAACGCAAGTCGTCGTACAGCTTGCAGTCCGCGCCCAGATACTTGTCCAGCCCTATGGCGAGAACACTGTCCGTCAGTATAAACGAATGGTTGAATCCCGCGATGTATGTGTAAATCTTGGGGATAAGCCTGTCGGGAAAATAGTACCGGTAATATTTCATTGCAAGGGTAAGTTTGCCGCAAAGTTCCTTTAAATCGGGATACTGTTTGTCCACGCGGTTGCGCGCTTCCATGACTATCCCGCTGGTTTTGAACATCTCGAAATATTCTGTAAACAGACTGTCCCTGAAGTTGCCTATATCCAGAATATATTCGGTATAAAAGTCGAAAAAGGCGCCGTATTTCCGGTGCAGCTCATCGGCGGAAGCGGTGAAAATATCCCTGTCCAGACGCTGTATTTCCACATCCGGCACAATAATATTCGAAATATCGGGCTTCCCGCTTTTGCAGGAAACCAGCAAACCCGCCGCGCATAAGGCGGCAATACAAAACATTCTCATAATCAAAAGAAATTATATGTCAAACGCAAATCCCGTCAAATCAATCCCGCGGAATTGTCCGCAAGTATTTTCCTGCCTTTTTCCATCGCTTCGTCTATCGTCCCCACCTGATTGAAAGCCGATTCGGGATATTCGTCAACTTCTCCGTCGAGAATCATCCTGAAACCCCGGATTGTTTCTTCTATCGGCACCATCACGCCCGGTATTCCGGTAAAAGCCTCCGCCATGTGGAAAGGCTGCGACAGAAATCTCTGTATCCTTCGCGCCCTGAGTATGGCGGATTTATCGGATTCCGACAGTTCCTCCATGCCGAGGATGGCGATAATATCCTGCAATTCCTTGTATTTTTGCAGAATCTGAATTACTCTCTGGGCGATGTTGTAATGTTCGTCGCCGACAATAAACGAGTCGAGGATTCGGGAAGACGACTCCAGCGGATCTACGGCGGGATAGATTCCCAGCTCGGAAACCTTTCGGCTCAAGACCGTTGTGGCGTCCAGATGCGCGAAAGTCGTTGCCGGAGCGGGGTCGGTAAGGTCGTCCGCCGGGACATACACCGCCTGTACCGAAGTGATGGAGCCGTATTTCGTCGAAGCGATACGTTCCTGCATCACACCCATTTCCGTTGCCAGCGTAGGCTGATAACCCACGGCGGAAGGCATTCGTCCCAAAAGAGCGGATACTTCGGCGCCTGCCTGTGTGAAGCGGAAAATATTGTCGATGAAAAACAGTATGTCCCGTCCTCTGCCCGTTTCGCCGATGCCCTCGTCTCTGAAAGCTTCCGCCACGGTCAATCCCGACAGGGCAACGGATGCGCGCGCTCCCGGAGGCTCGTTCATCTGCCCGAAAATAAGGGTGGTCTGTGATTTTTTCAATTCTTCGTAATCCACAAGCGAAAGATCCCAGTTGCCCTTTTCCATTTCTTCCCTGAACCTGTCGCCGTAACATATTATATTCGACTCTATCATTTCGCGGAGCAGGTCGTTGCCTTCGCGTGTTCTTTCGCCCACGCCCGTAAACACCGAATAACCCTTGTAACCCTTGGCGATGTTGTTTATCAGTTCCATGATAAGCACGGTTTTGCCCACACCTGCGCCGCCGAACAGTCCTATTTTGCCACCTTTCTGATAAGGCGCCAGCAGGTCTATCACCTTGATGCCGGTAAAAAGAATTTCCTTGTCGGTGGACAAATCTTCAAATCTCGGCGGGTCGCGATGTATCGAATAGGCGCCCTGTTTCGATATAATCTGCAAATCGTCGACCGGTTTCCCGACGACATTCAGCAGACGTCCCTTGACCTGCTCGCCGACAGGCATGGTTATCGGCGAGCCTAAAGCCTTAACCGCCATACCTCTGTAAAGTCCGTCCGTGGCGTCAAGGGCAATTGTCCGCACGGTGTTTTCGCCGATATGCTGCTGACATTCCAGTATCAGCGAGGGAGCGTTTTCTCTCGCGATTTTCAACGCCTCGTGAATACGCGGAAGCTCCGCCACTCCGTCGAAAACCACGTCAACAACAGGTCCTATGACCTGTGTTATATGTCCAATCTGTCTTGCTATTTCATTCATCATCTATATATTATCATCCCCTGTCGGAATATAATCAACATACAAAAGTAGTTCTTTTAATTGAAAATTGAAAATGGAAAATGGAAACCGGCACGCGGATGACGCGAATCGGATGGATTTAGGCAGATTTTTTATTGTTTGGAAGTTTCCAAACAAATAAATTACCGTCCAAAAAATCCGGAATGAAAGACGATATTCCCAAAATTGCGTTGAGGACACAGTATCGGCGATATAAACTTTATTGTATTTTCCCCAAAACAACGAATTAACTTTTGTTGGGAAATTTTTTATTTTCACAACAGGTAAGATATTGATAAACAAAACAAAGTGAATATTCGCAATCTTAAAAAGTCTTAAAATTGGAATAATTATTGATTTTGTATTGCAAAATAGCTTACTTTTGTGCCTGTGGATTTTAAATTCGTCTGTATGAAATTGATGATAAAGTTGGGATTATTGTTTGTCTGTCTGACTGTTTTCTACGAAACGGCGGGACAGACAGGCTGCGATTTTACGGTAACGGTAACCGAGGTCGCAGTCTCGGACTGTGAATCCAATGGCGTCATCAAGGTTACTTTGACAGGCGCTAATGTCGCCAACGGCGTGATACAGCTTTCGGATGCCGAATACAGTATCGAATCCGTCCCGGCAGGTGGATACAGTACAGTCTTCGATAACAACGGAGGAATCATACAGGGAGTGCCGCCGGGGAATTATATCATCAGGGCAAGGGCTTTCTGTACGCAGACCAACAACAGAGAGATACACGCATCCGCACTGATAACGATGATAGGCACATATCCGAAATTCGACCAAAACCAGATAATGATAGTAACGGGCGACATAAAAAAATCCCTGGAATGCTCTTCGACCGGAACTATTCCCGTGAAACTCGGAAGCGGTAAAACACCGTATTACGTAAGAATAGTCGAAGCTCCCGATTCCACGCTGATAGACAGCGTCTTCACTCGTGCCACCGCGGGTGTGCTGGAGATTACGGATATTCCATGGGGAGACTATAAGCTGGAAGTATATGACGCCTGCGGATATACGATTTATTTTACCCCGACGGTAGGTAAAGTCGTTCCCGAATATGAAG
>JAISSE010000053.1 GCA_031273285.1 Prevotellaceae bacterium | reverse complement strand
AATGTATAACGGTTTTGATGTCGAAGACATCATATGTTTATAGAAAAACGATGTTGTGTTTCAATTCGACCCCTTCGGGGTCGCACAGCAGAGGTGCACATTTCTTCTATAAACATTTGACCTCTTTGAGGTCTCGAACTTCATATCTGTTATAAGTTTTTTATTTCTCATGCCTTAGTACCTCCGAACCTGAATTCCGGATAAGAATAATTGATAAATTGTCGAAAACTAAGCGATTTGCCCGTTAGGGCATAAATATCAATAGAAACACCAATACGGTTTTTCCTCAAAATTTCCCGCAGGGGATTCATCGCCTGTCCGTTTCCATGAATCCCCCGACGGGGAAACGGACAGGCACAGATGCTCCTTAAATCACATCAATTTTGGAGATAAGATACTAATAATCCCCCTTTTGTCCTGTCCGGAGATTGCCTGTTCTTCGTAATTCGCAAAGTCGATGCCGAAAAAAGTCAAATACCGTTCGAAATTTATTTGCAGGCAGCGGATTCGGCAGAGATTTCGAGCATGTTTTATTCGATTTCGGACAAAATACATGCAGACGGTCAGTCGGTTACAAAAATATCAGTTGCGTTTAACCGATTATTCGGACAAAAATAATTTATATTTGTTACCTTTGTAGAAGTAAAATGTATTTTTATACATATATATTATATAGGAATAAAAAGATATTATGGCAGTAAAAGGCGCTATTGAGGTAAATGAGGAATTGTGCAAAGGCTGTGGCGTTTGCGTGGCAAGTTGCCCGACGGGAACGATAGCCTTATCCGGGTCGGTTAACGGAAAAGGCTATAATTACTCGTATATGGAAAATCCCGAAAAATGTACGGGATGCACCAATTGTGCGGTTGTTTGTCCGGATACGGTTATAACGGTATACAGGGTAAAAGTTTGAGAGTTAAGATATTTATAAATGAAAAAATTTGACCGTAATGGCTGAAAAAATATTATTAAAAGGGAACGAAGCTATTGCCATAGCTGCAATTCGTTGCGGCTGTGACGGATATTTCGGTTATCCGATCACTCCCCAGTCGGAAATACTGGAGACGTTAGCGGAAATGAACCCCGAAAAAGATACGGGAATGATTGTTTTACAGGCGGAAAGCGAAGTTGCGGCAATCAACATGCTGTATGGCGGCGCGGGCTGCGGCAAAAAGGTGATGACATCATCCTCCAGTCCGGGCATGAGCCTGATGACCGAGGGAATATCCTATATCGCAGGGGCGGAATTGCCCTGCGTGATTGTGGATATTATGCGGGGAGGTCCGGGGCTGGGGACGATACAGCCCGCGCAATCGGACTATTTTCAGATAGTTAAGGGAGGCGGACACGGCGACTACAGAACCATAATCCTTGCGCCCGCTTCGGTTCAGGAGATGAACGATTTTGTCGAACTAAGTTTCGATCTTGCCTTTCGGTACAAAACTCCGGTCGTGATACTGTCCGACGGAGTTATAGGCCAGATGATGGAAAAAGTGGAACTTAGCCCCGTCAAACCGCGATGGACGGACGAGGAAATCGTGCGGCTTCACGGCGACTGGGCTACGACAGGCAAAACTCCCGACAGAAAGCGCAACATCGTAACATCACTGGATTTAGACCCGCACAGGCAGGAGCAGTTCAATTTGAAACTGCAAAGAAAATATCGCGAGATAGAGCGGAACGAGACGAGATACGAATCGCTGCTGTGCGAAGACGCCGAATATCTGATCGTTGCCTACGGACTGTCGGCGCGGGTAAGTCAGAAAGCCATGGAAATGGCTCGCGAAGAGGGGATTAAAGTCGGTTTGATGAGACCCGTAACCCTGTTTCCGTATCCGTATGATGCCATAGCGGAACTTGTTCCGCATGTCAAAAGTATTCTGACGGTGGAAATGAGTGCGGGACAAATGATTGAGGATGTTGCTCTGGCTGCGGAAAACCGTGTGCCGCTGTACTTTCACGGGCGAATGGGCGGGATGCTGCCTGCGCCCGAAGATATTCTGAAGCTGATAAAAAGCATTGCGGGCGGGACATTCGATTCGGCTGATGTTCCGGGATTTAACAAATTGTGGTTGAGATAAAAAAATAAGTGAATATGAATAATATATCCGATATAATAAAGCCCGAAAATAAAGTCTACGGCAAATCCAAACTGCTTCTCGACAAGGAGATGCACTATTGCCCGGGTTGCAGTCACGGAACGATACACAAGATTGTTGCCGAAACAATTGACGAACTGAATATTCAGGAGCAGGTCATCGGAATTTCTCCCGTCGGATGCGCCGTGCTTGCCTACGATTATATTGATATCGACTGGCAGGAAGCCGCCCACGGACGAGCGCCGGCGCTGGCGACGGCGATAAAACGGCTTCATCCCGACAAGTATGTGTTTACATATCAGGGCGACGGCGATTTGGCTTCAATCGGTACGGGCGAAATCATTCATGTCTGCAACAGAGGCGAAAACATCACGGTCATTTTCGTGAACAATGCCATCTACGGCATGACCGGCGGGCAGATGGCGCCGACAACCTTGGAAGGAATGAAAACGGCAACCACTCCCGGAGGCAGGTCGCACTTAACATCGGGATTTCCGATGAAAATCACGGAGATGATAGCCCTGTTTCCGGGAGTGGTCTATGCAACGCGGCAGTCCGTCGATACTCCGGCAGCCGAGCGGAAAGCCAAAAAATCGGTGATAAAAGCATTCAAAAGCCAGAAACTGAAAAAGGGAACTTCCTTTATCGAAATCGTTTCGACATGCAGTTCGGGATGGAAAATGACCCCTGTGGAAGCGAATAACTGGATGAGAGAGAACATGTTTCCGGTATTTCCTCCGGGAGATATAAAAGACGAAACGGGATTGTAAAATAAAAATCGTAATTTTGCAGATAATTTCTAATTGATGGACAAATAAACTGATAAAAAATGGACAGACGTAAATTTATTCGAACTGGAGCGACAGGAGTTGTCGGACTGGCTATCATCGGCTCGGGTATAAACTGTGGAAATTCATCCGTAACCGTTGATAAAGTGAAACTTGGCAAAAGCGGACTGCGTGTTTCCCGTATCGCAATGGGAACCGGCACCGTGGGTTACGGAAAAGCGTCGAATCAGACCCGACTCGGCATGGAAAAGTTTGTTAATCTGGCGCATCATGCGTACGAACGAGGAATCCGATTCTACGATATGGCGGATGTTTACGGCTCGCAGCCTTTTGTCGGCGAAGCATTAAAAACCCTGCCGCGCGATAAGGTTACGCTGATGACAAAGATATGGACACAGCCGGACGGCTCCGAAAACATGAGCAATGTCCGCGAAATTATAGACCGCTGCCGGCAGGAAATCGGCACGGATTATATTGATATATTGCTGATGCACTGCATGACGCAGGGCGACTGGCACAAAACGCGCACACATTACATGGATGCACTGTCGAAAGCAAAACAGGACGGCATAGTCAAAGCCGTGGGCGTATCGTGCCACAATATCGACGCTCTCGCCGAAGCAGCCGTAAATCCCTGGACTGACGTCGTTTTAGCCCGGATCAATCCGTTCGGAACAAATATGGACGCCGCTCCCGACGTTGTGAACGAAACGCTCAAAAAAGCGCAGCAGAACGGCAAGGGCGTTGTCGGCATGAAAATATTCGGCGAAGGCAAGCACATCAGTGAAACCGAGCGTGAACAATCAATCGGTTTTGCTGTTACACAGGGAAATATCCACTGCATGACGCTCGGACTGGAATCGGAATCCCAGCTGGACGATGCGGTGGAACGTGTTATGCGCAATGCAAAAGGATAGTTATACAATTACGAATTAAAAATTACGAAACGTAAGTTCGACGCAGTCAAACGCAAGTTTGGCGCAGTAAATGATTTAACATGTTTGTTTACAATGATTCATACGTATAAATATTTTTGTAATTTACATTAACAAATATCATATCATGAAAGAAGAAATTATTATAGCAGGATTCGGAGGACAGGGAGTATTGTCGATGGGCAAGATACTTGCTTATTCGGGAATCATGCAGGGTCAGGAAGTTACATGGATGCCCGCCTACGGTCCGGAAATGAGAGGCGGAACAGCCAACGTAACCGTCATACTAAGCGACGATACCATCAGCTCGCCGATAGTCGGCACTTACGATACCGCTATAATCCTGAACCAGCAGTCGATGACAAAATTCGAGCATACGGTCAAACCCGGCGGATTACTGCTGTACGACCCCAACGGGATAACAATGCCGCCGACACGCAGAGATATCGAAATATACAAAATAGAAGCTGCTTCGGAAGCCTCGAAACTGAACAACTCGCGTCTGTTCAACATGATTGTACTCGGCGGCTTCCTCAAAATCAAGCCCGTAGTCAAAGATGAAAACGTGATTGCCGGACTGAAGAAATCTCTGCCCGAACGGCATCACAAACTGATACCGTTCAACGAAAAAGCCATCGAACGGGGCAAAGAAATAGTGCAAAACGTGCAAATGTGCTGAAAATTCGTCCGTATTTCGGAAATAATATCCCGAAAAAAA
>JAISSE010000016.1 GCA_031273285.1 Prevotellaceae bacterium | reverse complement strand
CATATATCTGAACGAAGGATCCGTAACATCTTCCATAGGAGCTAAAAATAACGGATTATCTTCAAAATCAATACTTCCTATTCTCATGTACAAACAATTTTCAAACCGCAAAGATAATATTTTTATTTGATAATTCAATTATCAGGATGGCGGACACCCCCGTCGCACGTATTAGAGACGTGGCGCGCCGCGTTTCCACATGCCGCGACCGTAGATGTAAAATTCCGTAGGAGTTGCCTTTTCGATAACCCTGTACAAGCGAGTCGAAGGCGAAGCGAGCGATACCACGCACACTCTTAACCCCGACAGGGGTTGAACAAATCCGATATTCATTCGATATTCAATCCGCTTCGGGGTTGAGTGGAAAGTGTAGGCGCGACCCCCCAATCCTCCTCACTGCGTTCGGAGTTCATAGGGGGTTATTGGCTACGCCGAACTTCGTTTCACATTGAACTCCTGCGTAGTTCGCTGTCGCCAGCTGAAAATCGGAAACTGCGTAACATGAAGTTACTATGTTATTTATTTTTATGCCTAAAAACTATATTTGACCGGTGATATGGCGCGACAAACTGGAAATTACAAATTGAATACGGACGAATAACAGCAAATTCTTATCCCTTATTTACAGCAGTTTATCGGCGGTAAACGTATCCATGTCGTCATAGTCGAGATTTTCGCCGCACATAGCCCATATGAACGTGTAATTGCTTGTGCCTGCCGCCGAATGTATTGACCATGAGGGAGAAATCACCGCCTGCTCGTTTCCCGTAAATATGTGGCGGGATTCGCGAGGTTCGCCCATAAAATGGCATACCGCCTGTTTTTCGGGGATTTTGAAGTAGAAATATGCTTCCATTCTGCGCGAATGCGTATGCGGAGGCATTGTGTTCCACACGCTTCCGGGTTTCAGTTCCGTAAGTCCCATCTGGAGCTGGCAGCACGGAACTATTTCGTTGAGTATTATCTGATTCAGCAAACGTTCGTTGGACGTTTCTCTCGCTCCCAAATCGCGTGTTCGCCGCATTTCGGGCGTGATTTGCGCTGTCGGATATTCTTTATGCGCCGGAGCGGAAGCAAAATAGAACTTTGCCGGGTTTGCCGGATTTTTACTTCCGAAAATCACCTCGCGGGAACCGCGTCCGACATAAACGGCGTCTTTATAGCCCAGACGGAACTCTTTCCCGTCGACGGAGACAATACCTTCGTTTTCAATACAGATAATGCCGACTTCTCTCCTTTCGCAAAAAAATTCCGAGCGTATCAAACTCACCGGCTCAAGTTTCAGACTCTCCGTTACGGGCAATGCCCCGCCGATTATCAGTCTGTCGTTATGAGTGTAAACCATCAGCACCTCGTCGGGAGCAAACAGTTTTTCCACCAGAAATGTTTTCCGTAATTTATCTGTATCGTAACATTTAACATCATCGGGGTGAGTACCCCATCTTTCTTCAATCATTGTTTTCATATATCTGAAATTTTATACATTACTCATTAACCATTAACCATTACTCATTAAATATCCGTTCGGGAAGCGATTCGACAACTTTCAGCCGTTTTGTCTCGTTCAGAAAAAAATTCACGGCATCCCGTCCCTCTTCGCCCAATTCCGTCGTATAGTCATTTACAAACAGTTCTATGTGTTTGTTTGTTATTTCTTCAGCCTGTTCCCGCGCGTACTGTTTGACATAGTCGTGCGAGGATTCGGGATTGGCTTCGGCAAACAGGATGCTGTCCTTCAGTGCCGAAGCAAAAGCCTGCCGGATATTTTCGGGCAAATCTCTTTTCACCGCAATACATCCCAGAGGGACAGGCTGTTTTGTCAAAAGTTCCCAGTGTTCGCCCAAATCTTTTATCAGTTTAAGTCCCTTGTTTTTATAGGTAAACCGTCCTTCGTGGATAAGCACTCCGGCATCCGCCTCGTTGCTTAGCACCACGTCTTCGATGTCGGAAAACAGGTAAACATCAGGCTTTTTGATTGTCGGGAAAGCGTATTTGAGCAAAAATGCGGCGGTGGTGTAGTGTCCGGGGACTGCGATTTTCAGATACGGCACTTCGTCGGGATATATTTTCATTTTGCTGACAAAAAGCGGTCCGTTGCCCCTTCCAAGTGCGCTGCCCGATTCGCAGACAAGATATTTCGATGCGGCACAGGCATACGCATGATAACTCATTTTCGTAATGTCCGTTATGCCTGCCAGAGCCAGACGGTTCAGTTCTTCAACATCGGCAACCGTAATGTCGAATGAGAAGTCGTGTTTGATTTTACCGTTAACCAAAGCGTCAAATATAAAAGTATCGTTCGGACACGAAGAAAATCCAAGAGTCAATTTCATCATTTGCTGTTATTCCGTTTATATTTTGTCATTATCGCACCGGTACACTGTATTTCATTCGAGAACAAACGATTCGTGCATCTTCGGCAGCACAACATCCTTAAATCCTTTTCGTCTGAGTCTTTTGCCAAATTCCTGCCGAACTTCCTGTTCGCCATGCACGACAAATATCCGTTTGACTTCGTCGGGGTATTGACAGGCAAGATATTGCGACAAATCGTTGTAGTCGGCATGAGCGCTCATCGAATTTATTTCCCTGATATCAGCCCTGACGGTGAACACTTCTCCGAAAATTCTGATTGTCTCCGGATGTTCTTTCAGTCTTGCGCCCAGCGATACGGGTTCGCAGTAGCCCACCAGCAAAACAGTATTTCGTTTTTTGCTGATGCTGTTGGCAATATGATGTTTAACGCGCCCCGCCTCCGCCATTCCCGACGCCGAAATAATGACGCAGGGCTTGCTGTAGTCGTTCAGTTTTTTCGATTCCTCGGCATCTTTAACATAGTGCAATCCCTTGAAATCAAACGGGTCGAAGTCCGTGCTCATTAATTTGATGACAGCCTTGTTGAAACATTCGGGATGACGTTTGACAACATCCGTGGCTTCGACGGACAGGGGGCTGTCGACAAAATAGTCTATCTCCGGCAGCGTGTTGTTTATTTCAAGCTCGTTGAGCGCGTAAAGAATTTCCTGTGTGCGTCCGACGCTGAAAGCGGGAATAATCAGTTTTCCACCCTTTTCGATACATGTTTCGGTGATATGCTTCTTGAGTTCATTGGCATAGGTATCCGACATGTTGTGCAGTTTGTTGCCGTAAGTGGATTCGATAATGATATAATCCGCCTGCGGAAAGGTTTGCGGTGAACGCAGAATAGGGTCGCCGTAACGCCCCACGTCTCCGCTGAAAGCGATGTTTACCGTTTTGCCGTTTTCCCTTATTCTCAAAAAGATAGTCGAACTGCCGAGTATATGTCCCGTTTCATACAGCGACAGCGAAATATCGTTCCGCAGGGGGAATGGATATGAGCCGGCAACAGTTGTGAAACGTTCCGATGCTCGTCTTGCATCATCTTCGGTGTAAAGAACATCGAGCGGCGGCAGACCTTCTTTTTTACGTCTTTTGTTCAGAAAGATTATATCCGCCTCCTGAATGTAAGCCGAGTTGTAGAGAAGGATTTCCGTTAAATCCACAGTTGCAGGAGTTGCGTATATCCTGCCTTTAAAACCGTCTTTGACCAGCTTCGGAATAAGTCCGGAATGGTCGACATGCGCATGTGAAAGTATCACATAATTAACGTCGGCAGGATTAAAGCCCCATGTGCGATTCAGTGTTTCGGTCTCTTTTCCGTGTCCCTGAAACATCCCGCAGTCAAGGAGTATTTTTGTCCCGTCATTCAATTCTATCAGGTGCTTAGACCCCGTAACTGCTCCCGCAGCTCCGTGAAAAGTTATTTTCATACAATAATATATTTATCGCACAAAAGTAGAAAAAAATTACGAACTACGAAAAAAA
>JAISSE010000334.1 GCA_031273285.1 Prevotellaceae bacterium | reverse complement strand
CCGATATCGGTGCCCAAAGACAAGCCGATGTTTCCCTGATAAATATATGCGGAATCCTCGCCGTTCTGCGCACCGGCGGCAACAGAGAGTGAAATGCCGAAAAACAGGAGGAACCCTCTAAAAACTTGATTTTTCAAGGCAGACAAGATTTTTAAACCGGAGTTTACCAAGTGTAAATGAGGATTTAAAAATTGAAGTCGAATGCCGAAAAAGCAGTTTTTAGAAGTCTCCAAAACAAAAATTTTTCTTATATCTTTTGTCATAACCTATTGGTATAATAATATATTTCAGTAAATCAGTTCAAAATTATCTACCGTTAACTTGCTTCCCCTTGCTCCGGTAAACAGATGCCCGTCAATGCTCGACGCGGCAACAACTACCAGATGGGTAGGCTGATAGTGTTCATATTCGGGTGTTCTTTCGAGAGGGACATGCAGCCTCGACCATCCGGTTTGTCCGGAGAGAACGTATTCTCCGCGAGCCAGCACATGGACGCCCGCAACCGGTTCACCCGCATAATCCAACTGTCCTTCGCCGCTCCAGTGAATCAGTTCCGCCAGTATCTGCCCCCTGTCCGCTCCCGGCAAATCGTCCAGAACATACTGGGCAAAAATACCCGACCCGCTGACAAGTCTCGACCGCTGATAGTTTGCGCCCGGAGCGTATTTCGCATCAATGGCGACAGCTATTGGTTTGGCGTCGAAAGGAATGCCGAATTTCGTCATTTTTCTCGGCTGGTCCAAAGATATTGTAGACATATCGAAATAGCCCAGAAACAATGTCGCGGATGTTATCAGATTTTTCGGGAGGCTGACGATGTCCGTAGTCATTTCGGCAGCAAGTCCGTTTGCGCCGTTGTTTACGGGAACCGTGCCTCTCACCATCACGTTGTTGGCGGTAGCCCAGCCCCGTCCTCTTCCGGGAACAGGGTCTATTGTCGGTGTTCCCGAAGTTACCCACAGCTCGAAATTACTGTTTTGCAGCTGACTTTTTTCCAGCAGCTGAAATTTCCACGTCTTCGCTTCTCCCGAACGCGATAAAATTTTTACTTTGACGGTATCGTAAAAAGTTCCGAATTCCATAAAATCGCCATTCTGAAACGAATCAAATTCAGCCCCGTCCGAAATATACAGATACGGTTGAATCCGCAGAGGGAGCGCATTTCTGTCTTTCAAGTCAATAAATACATCCGCAGTATTTTCGTTAATCAATATATCCCTGTCGGTTAAACCCGAATACGACGAGTTGATAATCCGCACGCTGTCAATGTTTGCCTGTCCCGAAATCTGTGGCGGGATTAAACTTACCTTCCATGTCGATTGCACGCCGAGAGAAGAAACTACACTGAAACGGGCGCTGTCGTCGATATTGTTAAACACAAGAGGTTCAACGGTTACGGTCGCCCCTTCGGAACATATTACGCTGCCGGCGGTTACATTCAGGGGCCAGTAGGAGGCAAGAGAACTTGTCCGGGTTACTTTCAACCGTATCTGTTTGGCAATATTGTCGATAACCGTGGCGTTTTCGTCCATTTGGATGTAATTTCCCGCCGACGAATATGTGAACGGAAAACTGTAAATATCGCCCACATCACCCTCCATCAGCACAAATTTCCAGTTTCGGTAATAACCTGTCCTGCTGTCGAGAACAATAAAATCTTTAGTGGAACTATAATTTTCAAAGAAAATACTTTCACCTGCTTTATAACCGACTATCTGGGAATTTGCAAGCGGTCGGAGAGTCGGAACGACCTCAATATTAATACCTCTCGTAATCGGAGAGACAACCAGAATCAAATTCCCCGCCTTATTGTCCGTTCCGATTTCCTTTATCTTATATCCGCCGGATATGATTTCGGCGCTCTGTTTTTTTGCATCCAGCGAAACCGCCGACAGTATGTCCGATGTTTCCGTGCCGACTGTTTCTCTTGCCTGTTTCAAAAATACCTTCCATTTCCGTGCGGCGCCGTTTTCGGCTTCAATACTGTATTCGACACTGTCTCCGTATGCCGCGAAGGACAACTGCAACGCTGTCGCGTCGAGAATGTTCCGGGAGTCCCTGATATATGCTTTTTCGGAAAGCACGGCGTTTGCGGTTATCGCCAGCGGAAAATCAATGTCAAATCCGTAGAGAGTTATCGTTCTTTTAATCGGATTGATAAAACCTTTTGTTGCAATCACACTGTTTTGAGGACATTCGGTAATATCGAACTGCCTGAAATCGTTCCTGTCTTCCTGATTTTCGATATCGAGCATGATATAGCAGGGTTTCGGAAGTCCGCTTTTTGCAACAAGATAGAAGGTATTGAGCATGATGTCTTCCAAATCGAATTTTATATCGTCGAAAGACGAAAATGATGCGCCGGGAACAGCCTGTTCGGTTTCGGCGGAAAATACCGGTTCGGCGCCGATACTCATCGGAAACAGTGTTACTCCGCGAAGTACGGGGATTTTTACCGTATCGCCGTCTATGACGGGCGTACCCAGCTGAATATCTGCGGGTGTAACCGATTTTATGACAAAACCGGTGAGGCGGGCGTCGTCGCTCAATTCCATGACCTGTGTACATGCCGCCGCCAGAAACATGGGGAGCACGATCAATATGACTTTCTTCGTGCCGAACAGTCCGTATGACTTGAAAATGCGCATTATGTGTTCCATTTCTAATAGTTTACTGCATTATGTCTTCGATAAATAATTCCTCAAAAGTATAAAAAATAATTGACATGCAAAGCAAACGATGAACTTTTTAATCCTATTTCATCCTCAAATACTTTTTTTGTCCACGAATGACACGAAACTTATCCACGAAACGAAGTTCGACGCAGTCAATTACACTAATTTAGGCGAATTACACTAATTTTTAAAAATCCTTCGGATTTTTAACCAATCTACGCATGATTGACAATTCTTTAATCATGGTTCAGACATTATTCACTGTTCACTATTCGTTATTCACTGTTCACTGTTCACTATTCGTTATTCACTGTATTCGTCCTGTTAATCTTGTGAAAAATCCCGGTGCCGGAGGCGGCTACATATACACAACTCCGCAGGAGTTGCCCTTTCGATAACCCCTCGGAGCGCCGACGGGATTTTGTCGTACATCCGAGTTTCGTCATTAGCAGTAAAAAAGAGGCTGTGCAAAAAGTCGATTTAACCGCAGTACCACTGAAGAAATCCCCTTTTTTTCACAGCCTCCGTGGTTTTTTCATCAATATTTAAAATTTCACGCCCAGTCTGACGCCGGTCATGAAGACAACACCCGTATATCCGCAGGACAGCATTCCCTCGCGGAGATCATTTGCAATATCGTTAGCGCTGAAACTGCCTCTGTATCCAAGTCCCACGAACATGTCGAATAGAAATCTCGGCGTAGGCAGCTGGTATCCGAAATATGTATTCAGTCCGAGCTTGTTTATTCTCTGTTTCCGATTGCCGAATTCCTTCACCTGATACACCAGACCGTCTTCGGTATACGAACGCCAGTATTCATCCGTATATTCCACTTTATAGTTGGTATACGACAATCCGCCGGCAAGGTACAGCGATTCCGCTCTGTTGAAAAAATATTTATAATTCACTTCCAGACCCGC